>CAMWRK010000032.1 GCA_947176655.1 uncultured Prevotellaceae bacterium
AAGGAAGCGGATCTTCGGGTCGTTGATTTTCTGCATGACAGCCTTGCGCACCACTTTCTCAATGATAAGCGGAACGCACACAAGCGCGATGGGACGTATGTCGGCCAGAGCCTTGAGCAGGATGCTTGGTGGCGGCATCTTGGTAAGGAAATGTATGTGCACGCCAAGGATAAACTCGAAAAGGAACTCAAACGACATTCCCAGTGTATGGGCCAGGGGAAGCATGGACAGCAGTGTGTCTCCGGCCTTGGCGTTTGTGCCGATAAGTTCGTCGGCACACATCATGTTGCCTACTATGGCACGGTATGGTATCATTACACCCTTGGAATTGGAGGTCGTGCCCGAAGTGTAGTTGATGATGGCCAGCTCTTCCGGTTCGTCGGAGTGATATGCGATGTCGGCCTGATTGAATGTCGCCGGGTATCTGTCACCGAAACATCGGTTGAGATTTGCCATAGTCTCCTCCAGCTGACGGCTCCTGGCATGCAATGTGGTCAGGTCGTTGATTCTGATGACACCTTCCAGATTCAGCATTTCGGCTACATCAAGTTTCTTCCAGACAAGGTCGCCAACGAACAGGATGCGTGCATCACTGTGATTGACAATATGATGAATCTGTTCCGGATGAAATTCGTGCAGGATGGGTACTGCTACGGCGCCATAGGCCAACGTGGCGAGAAAAACGACACCCCAGCGGCTCATATTGCGGCCACATATTGCAATCTTGTCACCTTTCCGTATTCCGGAACGTGTGAACAGTATATGCAGTTTGGCTATTTCCTCGGCAACATCGCTATACAATAATGTGGCTTGTCCGTAGTCCGACATAGAAGGCAGATTCCAGTGCTTGCGCAGGCTTTCCTCTATGTTTCTGTTGAATGATGTATGTATGGTCATGGATTGCTTTTGTTTTTCGTGTGTTTAGATTTCCGCATCCTTGTACAGGAAACGCTTGATAGACCTCTTGGGCGTTTTCTCGAACTCTGTGTCCATGATACGTATGCCGCATATCTGTTCGTATGCAGGTATTTGCGTATTGAGGTATTTGCGGTTTTGCTCCATTATGCTTTTTATTTCCGTTTCTCCGATATTCTGTGCCTTGGCTTGTTCCATATCGGGATAGACGAGAGCATACAGTTTCTCCCCTTTCTGGATAACCACGCACTCCTGAACCATTGTCAGGCTGTTGAGTTTATCCTCAATCTCCTCTGGGTATATGTTCTGACCACTGGCACCAAGGAGCATATTCTTGATGCGTCCCTTAATGAAGACATTGCCTTCCGTATCCATTATACCGAGGTCGCCGGTATGGTACCATCCGTCTGCCATTGCTTCTGCCGTGGCTTGCTGGTTTTTGTAATAGCCGAGCATGACGTTGTCTCCCTTGGCCAATATTTCACCTGGAATGTTTTGTGGATCGGTACTGTCTATCTTCAGCATCATTCTTGGCGCAGACTTACCGCATGAGCCTAATCTGAACTGATGCCAATCCTCGTATGAAAGTATAGGTGCGCATTCTGTGGCACCGTAGCCCACGGTGTAGTTGAAACCTATGTTTTTTAGTAAGGCTTCGATTTCCGCATTAATGGCGGCTCCGCCTATTATGACTTCATAGAAATTGCCGCCAAGGGCTTTTTGCATCCCTTGGCATATACGTTTCTTTATCTGTTTGCCTACAACGGGCAATGCCATCAGGATACGTATCTTGGAATCTTTGACTTTTGGAAGGACAGCTTTGCGTACAATCTTCTCGATGATGAGCGGAACACATATAATGATACGTGGTTTTATGTCTGCCAGTGCCTTTAGCAGGATGGCCGGTGTTGGCATCTTGGTAAGGAAATTGATGTGTACGCCGCGAGTAAACTCGAAGAGAAATTCAAAGGCCATTCCATACATGTGCGCCATAGGCAGCATGGACAGTACCTGGTCGCCAGGGTGAAGCTCCCGGGATAATACCTCATATCCGAATTCCGTATTACTCCATATTGCACGGTATGGTATCATTACACCTTTGGAATTGCTGGTTGTGCCTGATGTGTAGTTTATCAAGGCAAGTTCCTCGCGCTTGTCCTTGTGATAGGAAACATGCTCAGGTAGGAAGTTATCGGGGTATTTCTCGCCAAATAGCTTGTTGATATTATCTCTGGATATGTCCAGTGTCTGGTTTCTGGTGAAGAGAATACGGTAATCCGTATTGCTGATTATGCCGATAAGCCCGCTCATCTCTTCTGCCTCTATTTTCGCCCATACCTGGTCGCTGACAAACAGCAGACGTGCTTCTGAATGATTTACAATCTGATGAATCTGCTCAGGATGGAAGTCGTGCAGAATGGGTACAGCCACAGCACCGTAAGTAAGCGTGGCCAAAAATGCCATGCCCCAGTATGCCTGGTTGCGTCCGCAGACAGCAATCTTGTCTCCTTTCTCTATTCCTGCTTGTTCATATAGTATATGAAGTTTCTCTATGGTTTGGGCTACATCCCTGTATTGGAAAGTTACTTCTCCGTAGTCACTCATGGAGTTTCGGTTCCAATTGTCTTTGATGCTTAGGGCTATTGCTTCGTTGAAACTTTCTGGTAGAAACATGGTTTGCTGTTTATGTGCTTAGTGGTTACTGTTCGTTCTATCGGTTACAAAGATACATATAATTTGCACATAAGACAAATGATTGTGCATACAATGGACTGTCTGAGTATGGTTTTATGGCATCAGTATGTTCTTGGACCAAAAATACTGCTGCCAATGCGCACTATGTTGCTGCCCTCCTGAATAGCCAGTTTATAGTCACCGCTCATTCCCCATGAACGGAAATGCATGCTGTCGGCAAGGTCGGGGAACTCTTCGCGGCACTGTCTGAAGAATTGGTTTGCCGGGTGGAAGTCATGGCGTATAATTTCCTGGTCTTCTGTGTTTGTAGCCATGCACATTATACCGGAAACCAACACTCCCTTGAGGGTACGGAACTCTCCGCTGCGCAGATATTCCAGACATTCCTTGTCAGTGAATCCGTATTTCGTTTCTTCCCGTGCGACATGTAATTGCAGCAGGCATGGTATCTGCCTGTTGTTGCGTATGGCTTGCCTGTTGATCTCGTTCAGCAGACGCGGACTGTCCACAGAATGAATTATGCTGATATATGGAGCTATATATCTCACCTTGTTGGTTTGTAAATGGCCGATGAAGTGCCACTCTATGTCGGACGGCAACATAGCATGTTTCTGTTGCAGCTCCTGAACATGGCTTTCACCGAAGATACGTTGCCCTGCATTGTAGGCTTCCTGTATCATTTCAACAGGATGATATTTGCTGACAGCACATAGTTTTACCTTGTCAGGGAGCGAACCGAGGATTTCCTTTATTTTTTCGCCAACCATTATTCTTCGACTTTGTGACGGAATACATCTATGATTGGTGTTTCCGTAACGCTGATTATCTTATAGTCACCCAAAGTACCTTGCATTCCTTTTTCCAGAGTAGCAATGGCATTCTTCAGATCCGTTGCCTGGACAATGTCCGTCTGGCTGATAATCTTCTCTTTTTCGTTTTTTTCGTCAAATGAAATGAAACCAACCTTTATTTTGTACCAACGGTCTGCATTCAGATCTTCGTTTTCAAAAAGTTCTGCGATGCGTGCGCGCTTTATATCGCTGACAATAAATTCGCCG
The DNA here is from genome assembly GCA_947176655.1 of uncultured Prevotellaceae bacterium. Taxonomy (GTDB): domain Bacteria; phylum Bacteroidota; class Bacteroidia; order Bacteroidales; family Bacteroidaceae; genus Physcousia. The sequence continues at coordinate 3,669 of CAMWRK010000032.1, forward strand.
CTCATGAACGGCTCCATTTCCTTGGTTATTGTCTCTTCTGCTTCAGTGAAACTGAGAGCATCTACGAGATATGCTTCTTTTGTTGACTTAATAAGACCGTTCTCCTGTGTCTTGTCGTATTGTACTTTACATTCAAACCATTCCATGATGATGTTGTGTTTATATGTGATTCTGTGTATATTTATTTACGTGTCTTTCTTTTGTTCTTTCCTTCTTTCGAAGGCAGTGGCTGTTTGTATGTGTTTTGTGGGCTTCTGTCAAAGAAAAAGGACTTCTGGTAACGCTTTTTCTCTTGGTCATGCTCACAGAACACATGTTCCATTGTATACGGGTGGAATCCTGTGGCAAAGATGGTCGTAGCTACGGTCAACGGGGTAGGGGTGAAGTCCTGCACCTGATCCGTGTCCAGCCCGAGTGCCGTTGTTTCGTGTGCCAGATTCTCCATATCCTTGACCGTGCAGCCTGGATGCGAAGAAATGAAATATGGTATAATCTGTTGGCGCAGCCCTGCCTCTTTATTAATCCGTTCAAAGATGCTTTTGAACTTGTGGAACAGAGAAAACGACGGCTTACGCATTATGAATAGAACATGGTCTTCCGTATGCTCCGGTGCTACTTTAAGACGTCCGGAAACGTGGTGGCTGATAAGTTCCGTAGTATAGTCGCGTGCAGCTTTGTTGAGATTATCGTCTTTCCAGTCATGCAATAGCATGTCATAGCGTACCCCGCTGCCTATATAGCTGTGCTTTATTCCAGGAACCCCGTTTACGGCACGGTATATTTCCAATAACGGTGTGTGGTCGCCATGTAGATTCGGACAGATATGCGGGTGTATGCAGGACGGGCGGCAGCAGGATTCGCATGCCTTGGGGTTACGTCCATGCATCATGTACATATTTGCGCTTGGTCCTCCCAAATCGCTGATGTTACCCCTGAAGTCCGGCATCGCAGCTATTTGTTTTACCTCGCGCAAAATGCTTTCACGTGAACGGCTTATTATGAACTTTCCCTGATGGGCGGAGATTGTGCAGAACGCACATCCGCCGAAACACCCCCTGTGCATATTGACGGAAAACTTTATCATGTCATAGGCAGGGATACGCTTTCCTTTGTACTTTGGATGCGGCAGGCGTGTATAAGGCAGGTCGAAGCTATAATCAAGTTCTTCTGTGCTGAGTGGGGGATACGGCGGATTTACGATGACATATGTATTGCCGGTTTTCTGTATCAGGCGGGAAGCATGCATCTTGTTGCTTTCTTCCTCCACATGTCTGAAATTGTCTGCATGCAGTTTGGGATTTGTCAGACACTGTTCGTAGGAGTGCAGCACAATGTCTTCTTTCTCGACTGAGACTTTATCAGAGAGAACAACAGTCTGCGGGAGTGCTGTCTGCTCAACAACGGCACGTCGGAATGCATTTCTTGTCATTAGCGATTCGCCTGTAGTGCTGTCATAGTCCCAACTGTCATCGTATGTTTCCAGAAAGGATTCCAGAAGACGGACCAATTCAGGCATAACTTTGTCACCCATGCCGTATGCTATCATGTCTGCGCCCGAATCGACAAGAATAGAAGGCCGGATACGCTCCTGCCAATAGTCATAATGTGCAACCCTGCGTAATGATGCTTCTATACCGCCAAGAACCACAGGCACATCCGGATATAGTTTTCGAAGACATTGTGTGTATACAATAGTAGGGTACTCCGGTCGCATATTGTGTCGTCCATCCGGGGAATAGGCATCTTCGCTGCGTAACCGCCGGGCCGCAGTGTATTTATTCACCATTGAGTCCATACATCCTGGACTGATGCCGAAAAACAGTCGTGGGCGTCCCAAGCGTGTAAAATCGCGCAGGTCGCCATGCCAGTCAGGTTGCGGCACTATGCAGACTCGCAGTCCGGCGGCTTCCATAAGCCTGCCTATTACCGCGACACCGAAAGACGGATGATCCACATAAGCATCACCGGAGAACAATATGACATCGGCTCTGTCCCATCCGCGAAGTTCCATCTCTTTGCGGGTGGTAGGCAGCCAATCACTCAGCTGGTACATTGGCGGCTATTTTATCTTTTTCCCAATCCAGGTATAGAAGTATCAACTGATGCAATGCCAGGGCTTTCATGTTCTCGTGGAAGATCACTTCATGAGCCAGTGTCACAAGATCCGGAGAGCCGTCCGTACGTTCCAGTAACGAACGGACGTTCAACTGCAGTTTTTCCAGTATCATGTCGTCAACTATGCCGTTACTGTCCAACAGATTGACGAATAGAGAGTATTTTTCTAATGTCTCCAAGTGTTTATCTGAGATAGCCATGGTGCGGCTTCCCTTCATGTTGCATATTATTTTGTACATAAGAATTGGAATGATGCGTTTATAATTGCTCTTCTGATATCAGCGTTGTCTATCATTTCAAGAGGAAAGCCGAACGTCAGGCTTTTGTAGTCATCCCCTTGATATGCTACTGCACCTGATGTATGCTTTTCTACAGTATCCGGTATTTCTGTCGTAATTTCTGATCCGTCTGCAGATATTACAGTTTCAGTGCGATATGTAGTGTGGCTTTCGTGTAGCACAAGTGTGGTAAACGCCTCCGTAGTGGGTTGTATTGCATTGATACGTGCCGTTGTATACATGTTTGCGTTCGGAGCAGAGAAAAGCGTAAATTCTGTCCCCATACCGGTTATTTTCATGTTGTCAGTCGGTACATTGTCGCTGTGTATGTATTTCAGGGTGTTGTATGCAAAGTCTCTTTGATCGGCAGTTCTGAGGTCTTCCCCTACGTATGCTCCGCTGACCATGATATTTCCGCCGTGTGCGGTATATTTGGCAATGGCGTTTTGCAGATAGTCCGGATACGTCTGATATACGCGGTGAGAGTAGCCGTCATAGCGTTGTGCCCCGAGGATGAGATCCACCATTTTGTATGGGGTTAGGTCAATATGTTTCAGTGCAGAAACCATGCAGGAGGAGATGCAAAGATCACGATGTGCGCTATAATCGTCGTCTGCCAGCAGTAAATCCAAGGCATGCATAGCAGGGTAGTCGAAGGTGTTGCCGGCTATCGGCATACCGTTAAGGTCATATATGCTGGTGTTTTCTCTATAAGCTACTCCTGGATCCAGTTTCATATCGAATCCTCTCATTGTGTCGCAATCTACAGCTTGCGCGGCGGCCAGTCGCTCAAAACCGTTTACTATCATTACAGGTGTGGTGTTGGAACTGTATGGTATTCGTGCGCATACCTCCTCGCTGCGCATGCTGCTTCCGCCATCATTGAGAGCCGCTACACGGAACCTGTACAGTACGCCCGGGGTGGCGTTGATGTCTACTTTGTTTGTTTTTACGATAGTGCCGTTGTCCCATCCGCGATCATTTTGTTTAATATATACTATAAATGAGGTAGGGGTTGCGGTTTCTTCAATAGGGTCGTTCTGCGGTATCCACGAGAGGCGTATTCGCTTTTCCTGCATGTTAGCTATGGCGGATATATCCTGTACCGGTAGCGGCTGCACCGTAGGAACCTTTCTGCCGTGTACCGTTGCGTTATATTCGAGTATGGCCTTGTATATTGCTCTGGCAAATATGAACTTGCAATACGGATCGTGTGCAACGAGCATATCGGCATAGTTCTGGTGCGATAGCAATTCCAAGATCATGGACGGCACCTGCGGTTCTCTGCTTTCCGAGTAGTTGCGGTCGTAGAGCGAGCGTCTGTTCCAGCTGCCAAGATGGAATGTCATGTCTTTATGTATGCGTGCAAGCATGCCGTCGGCAAAATCGCGGCTGCACAGACGTGACATGCCTGTAGCCAGTTGTCCGTTATAATATTGCGTGGTATATATTCCGAGAGTTCCTATTATGTCCATGTTGTTGCGCAGCCCTGCATCTGTATGTACTCCGAGTGACAGCTCTATGGGTACTCCGAGACCCGGCAAAGTGTCGTTGGGCATGAACACAGACCCGCGTGCGATATGGTTCAGTGCATAGCTACGCGAATTTATGTCATCGGTATAGTCATTGCCGCCTTCTTTTGGGCTGTATATCTGATAAGGCGCGCCTGCCCATTGCATATAATATCTTGCTCCTTCGAGATATCGCGGCAGGCCGCTGATTTTTTTATGTTCCTCCGAGGCTTCTCCACGTGCGATGTTTCCCATACCTCCGCCGAAACGCACGGCATCGGCTGTGACATGTCCGCGATGGTTGCTGTGGTTACTGAGACTTACGCTTCCGTCCAGGCTTTCGCCTTTTTTGAAATCGTATGTGCCGAGGTAAACCCATGTGCCGCCCCCCATGCGCTGGTTTACGCGTACCTGTGTATCTATTCCACGGTGTCTGATGTTGTACGTGGCATCTGGAACACTGGTGGGCAGAGTCTTGTATGATACGTATACGGCATAGTCCCCATCTTCCGGAATATCCGGAGTCCATGTTATGGTAGAACATTTTGTCGGTTCCGGATGGGCATCCGCAACTCGTGCCGTACCATCCTCAAACGGATTCTGATTGTCGTGGTAATATTCTCTCCACTGTGCGAACCCAGTGCCGCAGTCCATCCATTCGTTGAACGAGTTGTCTTCCTTATACTGCCCATGGTGTTTTGGACGGTCATTATCCACAATGATCTCGTTTATCTGTGTGTCTCGTTCCCGTGGAGAGAATACTACAGCTCCGGCATTTTCCAGCATCGGCATCAGAAACGGTACCACGAAACTCTGGCTCAAAATATCTTCGCATGTACCGAACAGGCCTGGGCGCTGCCATCTCCATTGGTCGGTCTTAAAATCATAATATCTGCCATGACTGGCCCACAATGCGATATGTCTGTCCTGTAATCCGTTATTTATATTGTATGGGCGGCTTATCGGTGTAGTCCAGGCGTTCTCTTGATGGTCGGCTGTTCCCCAATATCGGTTGGCATCGTATGTCGGGAGAGTGTTTGCCGGAACGAGTCGTTCGATAGGATATCCATTGACACTTATTACGATATTCCATTTATTGTATGGTTGTGGAAGATATTGTCTGACATCCTTATATATGTTGCTTACCAGTTCATTGGTAAATGGTTGTCCGAGAAATACCTCGCTTACGACAATCTCCACCTCCTTCTTTTGTGTACGTATATGAAGCTTTTCCACCTTCGCCTTGTCCTTGCTGCTATATGCAGTGTTCTGGTAGGTGTCAAAGTAACTGCCCAACCTTCTTTTCACTGTTTTTGCAGGTTGGGCAGACATGCCGGTCGTCAGTATGGCGACAAGTATGGATATAAACAGTCTGGGCATTAAATTCTGAATCTTTCTGGGTGTAGTCCCTCGAACTCATTGTAATATTCTTTGATCTCAGCTATGTCTCTTTCTACATTTCCGGTTGGAATGAATGTGCGCGTGCATTGGATAAGTTTATGCCGGTAATCAAGACCATAGAGCAATATTGGCAACTGGGCTTTGAGTGCGATATAATAGAACCCTTTTTTCCATTCGGCATTTGGCTTGCGCGTGCCTTCAGGAGTGATGCACAGCCGGAAATAATCCATGGTACGTGCCTGTTCGGCTATTATGTCAGTGGTGCCACGTGACTTGTCCCGGTATACCGGTATGCCTCCAAGTCTGCGCATTATTGTTCCTAACGGCCAGAAGAACCATTCCTTCTTCATCATAAAGTTGCATGCAAGCCCTTTTGCACGGCAATACATTATGCCTATGATGAAATCCCAATTACTGGTATGTGGTGCCAGAGCAATGATGTATTTCTGTGGCATGGGTTCGGAAACAATTTCCTTGAATCCAATCCACTCGAAAAGTATCTTATGACAGATGTTCATCGATTTTCCGTCAGTCTTTTCTGTGTCTGTTAGGCCAAAGCCCGTATGTCATCGATGATGGCATCGGTACTGTTCAATATGTCTTCGTTAAGTTTCTTGAAGAACAATTTTCCTGCCCCTGGCTCTACATGAGATATGCGGCATATTATATCGGTCTGCATCATCAGAATGTTCTCCATCACATTCAATACGGCATCCTTATCTACTTTCTCGTATTGGTTAAGGGCTATACACTCGGCAAACAACTCGCTACACAGATTGTTGACGTATTTTTTTAGTACACGACGTTTCATAGTGAATTAAGTGGTGTTATGTTATACAATAGTTCATTATAGTTTTCAGATGCTAAGGTACAAATTTCGCCGGACATATACAAGCGCGTTGACGCATTTTGTTGATTTTTCTGTCTTGTCGTTGTCTTTCGTGTGTTACTCATTCTGCTTTAGGATAATTCTCCGTATCTTTGTTATGCGAATAGTATAAACAACATTTATTAATCTTTACAAAACAAGATTTATGGAAAAAAGTGCATTGCAGATTGCAAGAGCGGCCTATCAGCCTAAGTTGCCGGCAGCCTTGAAAGGTGCGGTAAAGGCTCAGGAAGGTGCTGCTACACAAAGTGTTGGCAACCAGGAGGAAATCAAGGCTCTTTTCCCGAATACCTACGGCATGCCCGTGGTGGAGTTCGTTTCTGCTGATAGCGAGAACAATGAGGCTATCAATGTCGGTATCATTCTCTCCGGCGGACAGGCTCCAGGCGGACACAACGTTATCAGCGGCTTGTATGATGGTGTTAAGTCATTGAATAGGAATAGCAAACTCTATGGCTTCCTGATGGGGCCTGGCGGTCTGGTGGATCACAAATACGTGGAATTCACCGATGAGCTTATAGACGAATACCGCAATACGGGCGGCTTCGACATCATCGGTTCAGGACGTACAAAGCTGGAGAAGGAGAGCCAGTTCGAGTCCGGTATCGCTATCTTGCGCGAACTGGGCATCAAGGCTCTGGTAATCATTGGCGGTGACGACTCAAATACCAATGCTTGTGTACTGGCAGAATATTATGCCGCCAAGAAGTATGGTGTTCAGGTAATCGGTTGCCCGAAGACTATCGACGGTGACCTTAAGAACGAGCAGATAGAGACATCTTTTGGTTTCGATACAGCTTGTAAGACATATTCCGAGCTGATTGGCAACATACAGCGCGACTGTAACAGTGCCCGTAAGTACTGGCATTTCATCAAGCTCATGGGGCGCAGTGCTTCTCACATTGCATTGGAGTGTGCCTTGGAGACTCAGCCCAATATCTGTCTCATTTCAGAGGAGGTTGAGAAGAAAGAGATGTCTCTTGACGATGTTGTGACATATATCGCACGTATTGTTGCTGACCGCGCAGCTGACGGCAACAATTTCGGTACCGTACTTATTCCGGAAGGACTGATAGAGTTTATTCCGGCCATAAAGAAGCTTATCCAGCAACTCAATGAAGTTCTTACTGATCCGGCCACAGGCGAATCACGCGAATTTGGTTGTGCTGACGAACAGATAGCCTTTGTCAAGGGCAATATCGCTCCCGAGAATCTCGCCATTCTGGAGTCTCTGCCTGCCGATGTAGCCAGACAGCTCTGCTTGGATCGCGACCCTCATGGCAATGTGCAGGTATCTCTCATTGAGACTGAAAAATTGCTCAGCCGCATGGTTGCCGGCAAGTTGGCCGTATGGAAGCAGGAGGGCAAGTATAATGGCAAGTTCAGTGCACAGCATCATTTCTTCGGCTACGAAGGTCGTTGCGCAGCTCCTTCCAACTATGATGCCGACTATTGTTACAGCCTTGGCTACAATGCCAGTCGTCTTATTGCCAACGGCAAGACCGGTTACATGAGCGTCATAAAGAACACGACAGCACCAGCTGCCGAATGGATTGCCGGCGGTGTGCCCATCACCATGATGATGAACATCGAACGTCGTAACGGTGCCAACAAGCCCGTCATCCGCAAGGCTCTTGTAGAACTGGACGGTGCACCGTTCAAGTTCTTCGCCGCTCATCGTGAGGAATGGGCCAAGCAGACCGCTTATGTATATCCTGGCCCAATCCAGTATTGGGGTCCGACAGAGGTTTGTGACCAGTGCACTAAAACCCTTGCTTTGGAGCAGGCCAAGTAATTGTAGATGTCTCAGATAAAAAAGACAAATAAACCGATCCGCCGGTCTTCGTCCCGCAACAAACGGAAGAAGACCGGTGGATTTTTCCTTCTCAGGCTACTGCATAGTATTCCATTGTGGGGTTTTGTCCTTGGAGGTGTAGGTGTGGTAGCTCTGTATTGCTTTATACTATTTCATTTTTTCGTCGACCCGTATAGTTTCCAGTGGAAAGCCATTTATGGCGAAACTTCCTATCCAGCGGAATATACTGTCCGCGGGATAGATGTCAGCCATTATCAGGGAAGTATCGACTGGTCAAGGCTTCGCAATGCCAATATGGGGTCTGACCCTGTTTCCTTTGTCATAATCAAGGCAACAGAAGGCGGCACGCTGATGGACGATTATTTCAACGAGAATTTCTATCAGTCACGCCGCAACGGTTTGCTCAGAGGTGCTTATCACTTCCTTACTACAGATGTCAAGGCTAAGGAACAGGCTTGTTTCTTTCTTCGTCAGGCGCATCTGGAGGAGGGAGATTTACCTCCTGTATTGGATATCGAGGATGAACGCAAGTGGCTTGCTTCAGGCAAGAGTAAGTCCGAGATTCAACGCATGGCATTGGTGTGGCTTAAAGAGGTTGAGGAGTATTATGGCGTAAAGCCTATCATATACAGTAGTTACCGTTTCCGCAAGGATATACTCAATGACAAACGTTTTGACGCTTATCCGTTTTGGATGGCTCATTATTACGTGTCACAGCCGGCGAGGGACATTACTTGGACTTTCTGGCAGCACACCGACTGCGGTAAGTTGACCGGTATCAAGGGACCGGTGGATTGCAATGTTTTCTCTGGCAGCATGGCGGAATTGGAGGGAATGCTAATAAAGGAGATTCCGGCAAGGTAGGATATTGTAATATCCGGAATCTCCTGTGTGTGCCATTTGCTCAGAATCGTTTGCCGAATGAGACTATGCCGTCCTTGTCTTCTGTTTTACTCTCTGCTTTTGTGCTGTTCAAAGCATTATATCCACCTGATGACTGTGTCGGACTGGAATATGATGGAGACCAGCGCCAGCTGTTCCTAGGGTAGAAGAAATAGTAGTCCATGTAGATGGTCCAGTCATAGTAGTCTGCAATCTTCCTCAGATAAAACCTGTCTTTGCTGTTGCCGAACCGGCCTTGAAAGCAATCGTACGTGATGGTGTAGTCGTGTATACTGCAGTCCAGATTGTTGTCATGACGGTATTGCATGTATATCACGCCGTGCTGTATTTCCCAGTTGAAACTGTTGTATATGCGTGAATATGGTCCCTCTTCGTAGTAGTCTACCTGTTTCCCGTACCCGTATGTGGCACCGTCATAATCGGGATAGAATACGATGTCCGTGTCGTATGAATCAAAGGTATACATACGTCCGTTGTAACGATAGTTGTAGTACATCCCGAAATCGCCAGTCCATTGCCCGGCAACTTTTACTGATTTATGGAAGTCCATATCCTCCTCTGCTTTCCATACTATGTCGCATGATGTGAACGTCAGCAATGCAACTAACATTGCCGTCATTTGTGTGCCGAAATACCATGTCTTCATGCTCGCTTCTGTTATTGGTTACGCTGCAAATATACAGCGTTTTTTTGTCGCCGGTCATAGGAAATCTCAGAATCATTACGAGAAAATGCCTATTCCTCTGCGAATAATTCCCCACTGTCCTCATTGTATTTGTCTTTCACAAGCAGCATTGATTCCATGCATTAGTCCCGATGCCGTGTCAGTCCTCCTATCGGTAGGACTACAATCCTCTTAATAGAAGGACTCCTGTCCTTCCGATAGGAGGACTGATGCGATGTCGTGATGAGTGAAATTTAGTGATATGATATTAAGCTTCTGCCACCATGATGTCTTTGTGGGTACATTAAACATTCATCCCCGTCCTTTTGTAGTAGGGCGGGGATGGATGTAGCGGACGTAGTGTCCGTATTGACTGAAATATGTTATTTGATGATGTCCAGTTCCATAAACACTTTCTTGAGCTTTTCCACGGCTCTGTCTACCTGTTCATTTGTGTGGTTTGCCATCAGTGCGAAACGCACCAACGTATCGGTCGGCGCACATGCGGGAGGGATGACAGGGTTGATGAAGACACCTTCCTCGAAGGCACGTGCGGTCACTATAAAGGTTTTTTCCAAGTCGCGTACATACAGCGGTATGATGGGACTCTCGGTGTCGCCAATTTCGAAACCTTCCTCCTTGAAACGTTTCAGCGCATACCGTGTTACAT
>CAMWRK010000033.1 GCA_947176655.1 uncultured Prevotellaceae bacterium
CCAAACAATAGACCACAGCCCCAATAAGAGCACCGAGGATAGCACCTGCCGTAATGTCCAACGGAAAATGCATGGCAAGATAAACACGGCTGATACTCACCGCCGTAGCCCACAATATGAGACACAATGAGGTGATGCCATGACGGAAAACCAGCGAAAGGAACGTAGCTACGGCAAAGGTGTTGGCCGCATGTGAACTGACAAAACCATACATACCGGCACGGCCTGCGATACATCTGACACGATACATTATTTCCGGATCGTGCGTAGGACGGAAACGTGCCACCCATGGCTTTATCAGTGATGAACTTATCTGGTCGGCCAGCACTATGCACAGAGCCACCCCGAACAATATCAATACAGCCTCCTTGAACGGTCTGTCTTTAAGTATAACGAATATGGCGACAACTGCAAGCAGCGCCCATGTCCATGTGTCGCTGAACCGTTGCATGACGCCGTCAAGCAAGACATTGTTACATCCGTTGATGTACAATAACAGCTCTTTGTCAAAGGATGGAAAGTTCATGATGTAGGTTTGTCAACAAAATTATTTATCATATTGCTTCGTATGTCTTCCTCTCTATCCATCCGACCTTGCCATCCGCTATCTGTATTTCTGCCCATTCGCGCATGCTGTCGTCACGTATTTCCACACGTGTTCCCTCGTGAATGACAAAAAGGTCAGTACCTGACCTTGTAGGAGTGCTTCTGACTGTCACAGCCGGTTCCATAATAACCGCAGAGGAATGAGTGCTGTTGTAGGCACGCAGAGAATAGGCGAACACATTGAACAGCAGACATAGTATCAGTGAGAATATGGCACCGAAGAATCCGGTTTTCCTAAGCCAGATGGCAGAACTATACAAATAAGTCAGGACAAGGCACAGAGTCAGGCCGAAGGCCGCAATGGCACAATATGCCCATTCTGTAACAGAGTGGCTGCGCATCATGGACTTCCATACAGAAACGAAAAACATCTCATGGCGCGGAATGATACGATCGATGGTCTTGTTGCGCGCCATGGTCAGATTGAAACGGATGTCCTCATCCGACGGTTCAAGCCTTGCTGCCCGCTCAAACCACAACACAGCCTTGGCCATACTGTCCATACGGTAATAACCGCATGCAAGATTATAGTATATGGCAGCATTCTCTGTCCTATTGGCTATATCAGAATACAACTGCACAGCTGTGTGAAAATCCTCGGAAGCATAAGCAGAATCAGCCTGCGCCTTCAGTGCATTAAGAGAAGCTGTGTTTGCCGTTACAGGTAATACTGCCGTGAACAGGCAGCATAAAAGGAGATGAAACAAATATCGTAATCTCATAAATAAGTCGTAAAATATTTTATAAATCAGAGTTTTCTGTCAAGAGCATTGATGACATTGGTGGCTGATTCGAAGATCCTGTCCATGGTTTCCACAGGATCACCGGGAGCGAAATGTGCATACTCGCAAGATTCCAACACCTCCATGTACTGCTGAATAAGTTCCTCACCTATGCCTCGTAACACCATTGTTTCACGGACGTTATCCTTAGTCAGAGATGTCATGGGGAGATTCAGCTTGTCGGCAACGTAGCCGAGCAGAGCTTTAAGTGTCTCCTCATAAAAGGCTCCTGCATCGTGTTCCTTGAGCAGCTTGCTTGCCACCTTCAGACGCTTGGCTGCTGCCTTGCCGGCACGTTTGCCACGGATACGTTCAACGTCGGATCTGTGCCTGAACCAATAATGCAAGATTCTCGCAATGATGATGAACACGAGAATCAGAATGATATAATCACGTACATAAGAACTATAATCAAGATTCTTGTATACATTCGTGCTGGTATCTATATCACCAGACTTGATATAGTGTATATCAGACGAAAGCATACGTAAATCCTCTTTCTCGCGGACGGTGCTGCCAGAAACGGTCTGCTTCCCCTTGGCGACAGAAAGATGGAACGGTTCTGTATGCAGTGTCATGTACTTCCTGGCCTCAGGATCAAAATACACGAACTCAACAGGCGGTATGGGGTACTCTCCCCCATGCCGTGGCACAATGACATAGTCAAATGTGACACTGCCTTTCGCACCTTGCGATGTATTGGTGACGTTCTCGGTTTCCTTGGGAGTGTATGTTTCGAAGTCTTTAGGCATGTCCACCGTCGGAGCCTTCATCAGCTTCATGTTGCCATAACCTGAGACTACCAATTTCATAGTCGCGGCATCATTGGCATCCAGTTTGTCAGGAGTCAGAGTGCCTTTCATGGAAAACTTGCCTACAGCTCCGGAAAAACCTGCCGGACGCGGTGTCGGCAGAGAGGCGACATCTATCTCCAATGACGGAGTATGAACGGTTTTACGTATCAGCTGGGTCAGTGAACCTCCGCCAAAAAATATGTCGAACGGGTCAGCATTGTGATTGGTAATCTCAACTTCAGCATCAAAAGATATGCTTGGGATGGTCAGTTTGCCGCTCTTCTGCGGAAAGAGCAGATATTGACGCCATACAGCTGTACCGTAATTACGCCCCTTGTAGTGCTCATATCGCAAAGAAAGCTGCGCCTTGCTGTTGAGTTCCTGACAATGAAAGCCGTCAAGTTCCGGCATCTCTCCGACCAGCTGACGCAGGTTGACCAAGGTGTACAACTTATATGTTAGTACCACTGCCTCCTGTTCAAAAACCTTGCCTTTGCTCACTGTTGCCGTTATGAACAGATCGTTGTCGTCAACAGAATTGCCTGACTGGCTGCGAGGATGTGCGGGGGAAGTTCCCCCACCCCGTGCATTGTTCTGGTTATTGTCTGAAGACGGGAGCACCTGTATCATTGCCGTTCCGCTGCGTACATCCTTGCCGCTGACCTTGACGGTTGCTGCCGGTAATTGGAACTCACCCTCCTTTTTTGCCATGAGAACATAAGTAAAGGTTACGGTGCTGGACTGGGAGGTCTTTCCGTTTATCATCTGGAAACTGCTCTGGGTGCTCGTGGAAGGTCCGTAAAGGAGTTCAAATCCCTGAAACTCACCGACGCGTATGTCTTCCACATCTTGCGTATCTACGACATAACTGACATTGATACGCCTCCCGACCTCACAGACATCAGGAGCCTGCAAACGCACCGTCTGTGCAAAAGCACACATGATGTTCGCCTGCAATACAAAAATGATTAATGATATTCTGTTCACTATATTACTCAATTTATCAAGTGTTTTATCAGTAAAGCAATTACCGTAAATCTCGAACCACTCGTATATAAAGTTGAATTATGGTATACGAATGCCTTAACGATGTTTACCATTGCTTCTGCAGACGCCTGCGTGGAACTTCCTGTTGTTGACGTTGTATTTTCTCCTGTGTTTCTTTCTCATTCCTCATGGCAGCTTTCAAGAGCCGTTCCGCATTTTCCTGGGACATGTTTTCCTTCTCAGGCTGCTGTTGCTCTGACTGCTGTTGCTTTTGCTCATCTTTCTTGTCCTGCTGAGGCTGTTGTTGCTGATTCTGTTGCTGTTTGTCCTGTTGCTGGTCTTGGTTGTTCTGTCCACCTTGCTGATTCTGATTATCTTGCGGCTGGTTCTTCAGATGCCATTTGGCAAGGACGTAATTATACCGTGTCTCGTCGTTGGACGGATCGTTGCGCAAAGACTCCTTATAAGCCTCGACAGCTTCGGCGTATTTCTCTGAAGCCTGTAAGAGAACACCCATGTTGTGGTATATGTCGGAAAGACGTTGCTTGTCTTTCTCGTACTTGGCTGCCTTCTGGTAACTTTTCATGGCATCTTGCGGCTTATTCTGCCTTATCATGGAATTGCCAAGATTATAATGCGCTATGGATATAGTGCTATCCAGTTCAAGAGCCTTCTGATACTGCACAATGGCTTTCTCTGAAAAATCTTTTCCGCCTATGGTATCAAGCATCAGACGGTTACCGCGTCGTATGTGGTCTCTTGCCGTCTGCGCATTAATAAGGCTCCACGGCAACAAACAGGACATGAAAAGAAAAATGACTGTTTTCTTCATGACATCAGGTCTATTATTTCATCGTTTGGGAGTAAAGAAAGTAAATCTCTGCAAGACATGGTTTTCGCGTTCCAGTATAATTGCATCCAGCAGCAGGAACAAAAGAGACAAAAGCAGGAAGCCCTGAAACTGCTCATCATATTCGGAGAAAATAGAAGACTCCATCTCAACACGCCCAAGATTATCAACATATTTGTCCAGTTTCTTCTGCGCGGAGCTGCTGTTGTCCACATATATATAATTGCCGTTGCCGGCATTGGCTATTTCTCGGCACATATCCTCGTCAAGGTGTGACATAACCGTGTTACCGGATTCATCTGTGATGTAACGCCCCGTTCCCATGAGCGGTATCGGTGCGCCACCCGGACTGCCGATACCGAGAACATATACATGTATACCGGCTTCGGCAGCGGCTCGTGCCGCCGCTACTGCTCCCCCCTCGTTGTCCTCGCCGTCTGTGATTACAAAGACAGCACGCGATACGCCATCCTGTTTGGTAAAACTGCGGCTTGCAAGAGATATTGCTGCGGCAATATCCGTTCCCTGCATCTCTATCATTGACGTTGAGATGGTTTCAAGGAACATTTTTGCAGAAACATAATCGCTCGTAATAGGCAACTGCACATAAGCCTGACCGGCATATACAATCAGTCCTATCTTGTCGTCTGTCATATTGTCTACAAGATGAGACACCATCATCTTGGCTTTCTCCAGTCGGTTGGGACGCACATCCTCGGCCAGCATACTGTTGCTGATATCAAGGGCGATAATTGCCTCTATACCGCTACGCTTGCGTGTATCCACACGAGTGCCGTACTGCGGACGTGCCAACGCAATAATCAGGAACAATATTGAAAATTGCAGCAACCAGAACTTTATCTCTGTCCTTATGTGTGAAACATCCGTCATCAGCGCCTTGAGCAGAGCCGGATCACCGTATTGCTTCAGTTTACGTTTCTTCTCATATACCCAAAGGTAATGCGCCAATGCCAGAAGAGGCAAAAGAACAAGCGCGTAAAAATATTCCGGGTTCTCGAATCTAAACATACGTCATCAATAAATTAGGGTATTCTTTTGAGTACCGTGACTTTAAGCAGGACAGACAATAACAGCGAGATAAAGGCCAGAACGCCAAATGTCTGGTAGGCCTCATAACGCTTGGAATATTTCTTGACGTTCATCTTGGTCTTTTCAAGTTTGTCTATCTCCTTGTATACCTCGAACAGTTTCTCTGTATTAGTGGCACGATAAGTCTGCGCATCGGTTTTTTCTGCAATCTGTGACAGTGTCTTCGTATCTATCTCTACAGGCACATTGACATACTCCTTGTGTCCCCCAACGTACATAGGATAAGGTGCCGTGCCGTTGGTTCCGACCGCTACAGTATAGACACGGATGCCAAAACTCTTGGCAATATCCGCAGCCATACCGGGAGAAATGTCGCCACGGTTGTTGGTGCCGTCAGTAAGCAGAATTATTACTTTGCTTTTGGCCTTGGAATCCTTAAGTCTCGTCACTGCATTGGCAAT
The DNA here is from genome assembly GCA_947176655.1 of uncultured Prevotellaceae bacterium. GTDB lineage: Bacteria > Bacteroidota > Bacteroidia > Bacteroidales > Bacteroidaceae > Physcousia. The sequence continues at coordinate 5,531 of CAMWRK010000033.1, forward strand.
ACCCATGCCTATAGCCGTACCGTCCTCCAGCATTCCGTGCAAAGCCATGTTGCAGTCCACTCCGTTCAGCAGATTCAGCAGAGCGGCATGATCCATTGTCATGGGACATTGCGTATAGGCTTCGCCGGCAAAAATCGTCAGTCCGATGTTGTCATTAGGCCTTCCGTTGATAAACTCTACGGCAACATTACGGGCTGCCTGTACGCGATTAGGTTTCAGATCCTCTGCCAACATACTGGTTGAGACATCCATACAAAGCATTATGTCAATGCCCTCTACACTGGTATTGCTCCATGAATTGGCAGTCTGCGGACGAGCCAAGGCAACGACAATAGCGCAATACGCCACCACCGAAAGTATAAATGGCGCGTGGACAAGCCATATCTTCCATGTACGTTTGGGACACTGAAAACATGCTGTAGAACTAACCTTCAGCGACGGTATAGTCTTTCTGTGGTTCCTTATATACCATATTATATAAGGTATAAGGAATAACAGCAACAAAAAATATATCGGATTATTAAATTCCATATTGTTCTATTATATCAGACAGATCTATCATTTACACATACATCTCGTATAAACGCCACGATATTATACCTATGATTGCAGCAACCAACAAAAGAGCCAGCCCCATAAACACACGCATTACCGTAACCTGTACCTGTCTTGCCTTATCCGTTTCCTTCACGACCTCCGGTTCTGGCACGGCATTCGGATCTTCTTCTATTTTGGTATCATTAATATATTGCAAAGCCGCGACAAGGTTGGCATCGTTCTCGTTTATACGTGTCGTCCATTTGGCAAACTTCACAAGATCCGCAATAGTGAATATCTCGCGCAGTTCTTTCAGACTCGTCTCGTCTCCGTCTTGCGTAAGCCGTTCTATAATCTCGGTACTGGTCATCTCCATGGCAGAGAAACCGTAACGCTCCTGTATGTATGTTCTTAGAGTATCCGTAAGCAGGGTATAATACTCCTTACTGTCCTCCCTGGCCCATGTGCGCTCTTCCTTGATTCGCTCTATCTCGCTGATTGCTACCTGATGGGCAGGCAACCTCTTTTTCCTGCGGACCAGACGGAATATCGGCTTGCCCTTAGCTATAAGATAGTGCATGAATGCAATAAAAGGCACCAGGATGAACAAAGTCAACAGTCCGTATATGATGCCGTTCCAATCTTCCCAACTGAAAGGCAATGCCTGAATATCGCGCGGTGGAAAGAAAACGTCGGCATGCAAAGTATCCACATCAATAGTATATACCTTAAAAGCCAGACTGTTGCTTTCGTATGTCGTTGTGTCAACCTTCACCTGCATAGGCGGAAGATAATAAAAAGAGGAATCCCATGCAGTAATGACATAACGCTGTGTTATCTGCAACTGTCTGCCTTCATTAACCGCAACGGTGTCCGGTCTGTCCATCCTGACGATTTCCACGTCTGGCATCAGTTCCATACCTTTCTTCAAAGGCGGCAACAGCAATTGCCCGCCGGCAGGCAGAGTGACCTGCAATTCCAAACCATCATGCTGCCCTACATAAAACTGCACGCTATCCAGACGAAGCGAAACCGTTACCTGAGCATGTATCGTCTGAAATACAAACATTGCTGCTACACAGAAAGCAATTGCTCTGCCAACAATCCCTGTATTTCGTCCACATATATTAGTGTTATAAATCATTCTTCCCAAAGAATTAGTTTCTAAGGACATATAGCTGTCCATTCTGACTGGAATACGAATTATGATCTTTTCCTGAATAATCCCATGAGGGCAGTAACGTAATTCTGATCCGTGCGGACACTGACGTTGTCCACGCCGCTACGCGAGAATATTTCTCCAAGACGATTTTGCTGTCCTCTCCACCATGCCGCATGCTGATTACGAACCTTTTTGCTACCTGTATCGACAAGAACATCTTCTCCGGTCTCTGCATCACGTATGTGCATAAGACCGACATCGGGAAGCTCCGCAACACGACGGTCATAAACCTGAACTGCGATAACATCGTGCTTGCGATTGGATATGGTCAACTGTTGGCGGAAATCCTTGCTGTCAATAAAGTCGCTCAGCAGAAATGCTGTGCATCTGCGCTTTATGGCTGAAGTAAGGAACTCCACAGCCTGCCCTACATCAGTAAGCGTACTTGCCGGTCTGAACTCCAGCAATTCACGGATAATATAGAGAATGTGCTTGCGACCTTTCTTGGGTGGAATGAACTTCTCGATGCGATCCGAAAAGAAGATAACACCGATCTTGTCATTATTCTGTATTGCGGAGAAAGCCAATGTAGCTGCTATCTCTGTCTGCATACTACGCTTTGTCTGAACGCAGGAGCCAAACTCAAGACTGCCGCTCACATCCACACAAAGCATTACTGTCAACTCACGTTCCTCCTCAAAAACCTTCACGAAAGGTTTATTGAATCTGGCCGTAACATTCCAGTCTATATCACGGATGTCATCTCCATATTGATATTCGCGTACCTCAGCAAAGGCCATACCTCTTCCCTTGAAAGCAGAATGGTACTCGCCGGCAAAGATATTGTTGGACAGACCTTTGGTCTTTATCTCAATCTGCCTTACACGCTTAAGCAATTCACTCGTTTCCATCCTCGTCCACTTGTCCGGTTATGCAACAACCCGTTCAGGGAACCTCTACCTTATTAACTATCTTACTGACAATCTCGTCCGAGGTGACATTATTGGCCTCAGCCTCGTATGACAATCCTACACGATGGCGCAACACATCGTGAGCCACAGCACGGACATCTTCCGGAATGACATAACCACGACGCTTGATAAAGGCGTATGCTCTTGAAGCCAAAGCCAAATTAATGCTGGCACGTGGACTTGCACCAAACTCGATATAATCCTTTATATCGCCAAGATTATACTTCTCCGGATAGCGGGTAGCAAACACTATGTCGGCAATATATTGTTCTATCTTCTCGTCCAGATAAACCTGACGCACGACAGCACGCGCCTCCATTATCTCATTTGTAGACATCAGCGGGCGGATCTCAGGCATCTCACCTTTGATGTTCTGACGTACAATCAGTTTTTCCTCTTCAAGTTTCGGGTAATCTATCACTACTTTCAGCATAAAACGGTCAACCTGTGCCTCAGGCAGCGGATAGGTACCTTCCTGCTCTATCGGATTCTGGGTTGCAAGCACAAGAAAAGGTTTGGGCAACATAAACGTCTGCTTGCCTATAGTCACCTGACGCTCCTGCATAGCTTCCAACAATGCGCTCTGCACTTTGGCCGGAGCACGGTTGATTTCGTCAGCAAGTACGAAATTAGCAAAAACCGGACCTTTCTCTACCTGAAAAGTTTCTTCCTTCTGGGAATAGATCATTGTTCCTATGACATCGGCAGGCAACAGGTCTGGAGTAAACTGAATACGACTGAATTGTGCATCCACCAATGATGCCAGTGTCTTAATAGCCTGTGTCTTGGCCAGCCCAGGAACACCTTCAAGCAATACGTGTCCGTCGCTGAGCAAACCAATCAGCAATGATTCCACCAGATGTTTCTGACCGACAATAACCTGAGCCATACCGGTCTGCAGATTAGTTACAAATGCGCTCTGACGCTCTATCTGCTCATTAAGAGCACGGATATCAAAAGAGTCCATATTATCTTATGTAAATACTATGTTATTGATTTGCCTGCAAAGTTAGAAAGTTTCCATCATATACACAAAAGCGAATGTTAAAAAAGCGCTATACAATATCTAAAACGTGTTAAATTCTTACAGACATGATGATTGCACCTCTTTACATCTCTATGAAAATCTGCACGACTCTGTCTCCATTAACATGAACTGCTTGTATAAAAGACAACGGAAATGTGATGTATACAATGACACATCACATTTCCGTCAATATCAAAGTATGAGGCGAAACTACTTCCGGGTATTGCTATTGTCAGACACAGTCCCTTGCTTTTTCATCAGTTTAGGAATCCTGATTGTATCCCCCTTATGGATGATGTCCGGATTGGCGAACTTGTTGAATACAATAAGATATTGAATCAATTCCCTGTCACCAAGTTCCTTTTTGGCTATTCTATAGAGGGTCTCTCCTACTTGCATGGTATGTACTCTGCCAGCGTCTCCAACTATCCAATATTCGCCATTCGGCACCTGAGGGAAATATTTGGCCAACTCTTCCGGAGACTCTTCCGGCACAGCTGCTTCTCCATCAGAAACAATATCCCCACCAAGGGATAACGTATCGCGACAAATCGTATCACAAACGATAGAGTCCATTTCCTGCATAAGTTTACCTTCTTCATTATCAGGCAATGCAGGCTTGAGATTTCCAGACTCTGATGCATCGTCCGAATACAATGCTATGTCCAGCATGTCGTGCACCCTGTAACAGCCACATACGTATGACAAGGCCATAAGCAACAATGTCAGCAATACATACAGCCATCTGAAACAACTCCGTCCGTCAGTACAGTCTGATTTTTCAAGAGTTTCGGCTGCCATAGGATAAGACGGATTAGTGTCCTTGTCAGATAAATTGTCATTCCCGATAGGCTCTTCATCAGACGCATCTTCAAATGACGCCCTTTCCTGGTCTACACAGCAATCCATATCCACAGCATTGCCTACGTCAGCATGTTCACCTTCATTAACCATGTCATCGGCCAAATCCACAACACTTCCCACAGGTTCTGCCTTTGTATCATGTGACTCCGGAACCTGCACTTCTGTCACTTCATCGGAATCATCTGCTCCGGCAGATATTTCATCATCGGAATCCGATAATGACGCTGCATACAAATCGCCACTGTCGTTATCCTCATCGTCAGCATGAGCGCTATCCCCTTCAGACATCCTCTCCATTGCCTCTATGGGGGTAGCTTCGTTCAATGGCGTAGTCTCAAAGTCGGCAAAAGGACGGTTGACAGCATCCTTCAAAGCACTGTCCGGTGTAAATGTCAGTTTGCTGTGACCGGCAATGACAATACGTTCACCGGTATTGACGTTTATGCTCTCACGATCAGACACACTGATAAGTTTGAAAGTTCCGAATCCTTTGATCTTTACCAGCTTGTCTTTTGCAATATAATCTTCTACAATGTCAAATACGGTCTTCACAAAAACTGTCGAAGACTTCATGTCCATTCCGTAACGCTCAGCAAATGCTGATGCCAAGTCCTGAATTCCCAGTTTGTTATCCATGACACGCCCTTCCCTCTGTTATTGTAGTTTACCCTTCAGAGTATTGCTTTGCTTGAAACCTAACACCATTTTTGGCGGCACCAACATACGCTGTCCGGTGGTAGGAGACACTAAAACACGTTCCAGCCGTTTCTTTGTCTCAAACGTACCGAAATTAGAAATCATTATGGTATCCTCATCGCACAATAATTCCGTCATTTCCTGCACAAGAGCATTCATTCTCTGCTGCGTCTCACGGACATTGGAACCAGTCCTGCGTGCCAACTCCGCTATAAATTCCTTATTGTTCACAGTATTCTATCGGGACTTAATTAGTGATTATATGCCTTAATAAATTTATACAGTCAAATGTTGCTTATATTCAAACAAGTTCTGCATACAGAACAAAATCATCGGCCTTAACTATGCGTACTGTACAAAACGTTCCGGGATTCAAATCGGCTGATTGTGCAGAGACAAGAACCTCGGGATCCACCTCGGGAGAATCAAATTCGGTACGTCCCACATACCAGCCGCCCTCCCTGCGATCTATAACGATACGCATTTCCTTTCCAACTTTCTCCTGCTGTATCTCGGAGGATATTTTCTGCTGCAGACGCATCAGATGCGACAAACGCTCCTGCTTGACACCATCCGGAATACTATCTTCATACAATCGTGCACTGGGAGTGCCCTGCTCCTCGCTGTATGCAAAAGCCCCCATACGCTCAAAGCGCGCCCAGCGGACAAACCGGCACAATTCCTCGAAGTCCTCCTCCGTCTCACCAGGGAAACCGACCATAAGAGTGGTACGTAAATGTATTCCAGGTACCTGCCGGCGAATCTCTTCTATCAGGGAATAAGTCTCGGCCTTGGATGTGTGCCTGTGCATCGCCCCAAGGACATTATCCGAAATATGCTGCAAGGCTATGTCGAGATAGTTGCATACGTTAGCATTTTCCTTCATAACCGCCAGCAGTTCCATAGGAAACTCAGATGGGTAGGCATAATGCAGACGTATCCACTCTACGCCGGGAATATCTGCCATGGCCTGTATCAGTCCGGCAATGCGCCGTTCCTTGTACAAATCCAGACCATAGAACGTGAGTTCCTGGGCAATAACCTGAAACTCCTTGACTCCGGCAGCAACCAACCTGCGCACCTCTTCCAGAATATCTTCCATCGGACGTGAGCGGTGCGCACCGGTAATGATGGGAATTGCGCAATAGGCACAATGACGGTTGCATCCCTCTGATATTTTCAGATAGGCATAGTGTGAGGGTGTGGTGATATGGCGTTCATTGGCAATAGCCTCGTTGTATTCATGACCAAGATCAGAAAGGAGGCGCGTCCAGTCGAACTTGCCATAATAACGATCCACTTCCGGAATCTCCTTTCCAAGCTCCTCCATGAACCGCTCGCTGAGACACCCCATGACATAAAGCTTCTTCAATTTGCCCTCTGCTTTACGCTGAGCCAATTCCAGAATCATGTTTATACTTTCTTCCTGGGCATCGGCAATGAAACCGCAGGTATTCACCACGGCAATATCCCCGTCAATCTGCCCGGAATCATGGGTCACCTCATACCCGACAGCCTCCAGCTGACGCATGAGACGCTCGCTGTCAACCAGGTTCTTACTGCATCCGAGAGTGATAACATCTATCTTCATAACACGGGTGACAAAGGCTTTACTTAAACAACGAATCCACAAATTCCAAACGGTTGAAAGGCTGCAAGTCCTCCATACCCTCGCCAAGACCTATGTATCTTACAGGAATCTTAAACTGATCGGAGATGCCTATCACTACTCCACCCTTTGCCGTTCCGTCCAGTTTGGTCACCGCCATGCTGGTAACCTCTGTTGCCGCCGTAAACTGTCTGGCCTGTTCATAGGCATTCTGCCCTGTACTGCCATCAAGCACAAGCATGACATCGTGCGGAGCGTCAGGCATAAGTTTCTGCATGACGCGCTTTATTTTGGACAATTCATCCATCAATCCTTTCTTGTTGTGCAGACGGCCTGCCGTATCTATCAGCACTACATCCGCTCCTGACGACATGGCACTTTGCAGGGTGTCGAAAGCCACAGAGGCGGGGTCGCTTCCCATCTGCTGCCTGACGACAGGTACACCGACACGTTCTCCCCAGATGACAATCTGTTCTACGGCAGCGGCGCGGAAAGTATCTGCAGCGCCCAGCACTACCTTAAGACCGGCCTGCCTGAACTGATATGCCAGCTTGCCTATCGTAGTTGTCTTACCGACACCGTTCACGCCGACCACCATTATCACATAGGGGTGTTTCCCTTCAGGAAGCACGAATCCTTCGGTGTCTTCGGTATTGTTTTCGGTAAGAAGTTGCGCAATCTCATCACGCAATATACGATTCAGCTCACCGGTACCAATGTATTTGTCACGTGCAACACGTTCCTCTACCCTCTCGATGATACGCAGAGTGGTGTCCACGCCAACATCGCTTGTCACCAGAACCTCTTCCAAATTGTCCAGCACATCTTCGTCCACCCTGTCCTTGCCGGCTATGGCACGTGCCATCTTGTCGAAGAAGCCGCTCTTGGTCTTCTCCAACCCCTTGTCAAGGGTTTCTTTCTTGTCTCTGCTGAAAAACGAAAATAGTCCCATACGCTTACTCCCACTCAATCGTTGAAGGCGGCTTTGACGAGATGTCATAGCATACACGGTTCACACCCTTCACCTTGTTGATTATGTCATTAGACACTCTGGCAAGGAAGTCATATGGCAAGTGTGCCCAGTCTGCCGTCATGGCATCGCTGGAGGTCACGGCACGCAAGGCAACTGGATTCTCATACGTGCGTTCGTCACCCATCACACCCACGCTTCTTACTTCGCTCAGCAGAATGCAACCGGCCTGCCACACCTGATCATACAGGCTCACCTCTATCTCGTCATTCTTCATGTCAGCTGGAACACCGGCAGCCAGAACGGCACGTG
>CAMWRK010000034.1 GCA_947176655.1 uncultured Prevotellaceae bacterium
AGTATACAAAGTGCCATTTGGGCCAATGCATGTTCTAACCCCTATCTCCAAAATCCAAGGAGCCCATATTGGGGATGAGGCATGCACAATACTTCCTGCACCAATCTTAGTTCCAAATATACGAAGTAAAAAACGTCGCCAATCATTAAAAAACGGCATACCCAATGGACGGAAGAATATGAAGTATGCAATCTGCCACAACAAACGATGCAACTTGTTACCTATACCCAATGTATCTTTATATTTTTCAAAATTTTGAAATCTACTGTCCTTTACGTTCATTTTATCCATTTCGCCAGTAATTTAACATATAATAACAGATGGGGGGGGTGAATTTCTTGATATAGTAAAGAATATATTCCTTTGTGGTATATTTCATGTAACTATCCGCCAGTTCATCCCATGATTTCTCCGCAAAATCATGTCTAAAAGTTTCACGGCGGGATGACGGACACGCAGACCTATAATACTGTGTATTCGTTAAAGATGCTTCTGCATAGGTGCGTTCTTCATACACAAGTTCCGAACTGAATTCCTCAAAAAAAACTCGCGCCCTTTCAGAGTTCAGAGCCAACATTGATATTCCACGAGTACGTTCCTTATATGGTTTGAATTGCTCAAGTTTACCCAGTCCCCAAAAATCGGCCACAGTGAAATCTGAATAACGTTCTTTACCGTTAGCCTGACAATCGAAGCAAGCTGAACGTAAAAACAAATTATGTTGAAATCCGACAAAAAACGAATTGTCTCGTTTTTCTAATTTTATATCATCTCTGTGTTTAAACTTAGCTAAAGCATAGTACCCCAGTTCCTGTCCGTCTCCTGCACGTTTGGGACGAGGAATATAGCATGTCATTTTATCACCATACCGGCTCTCTACCCATTTTCTATATTTACGAAAGACCCCAGCACCAGGAACACCATGACAGACCAAATCTAATGTCAACAAATTTCCATAATCCCTACCTAAAAAGGAACGCAATCCTTTCACATGGCAACCTGTGCCAGTAAATAGTACAAGATCACCTGCCTGCAACTCCTTTTTTATTACTGCAAACGCATCTCCAACGGCACTTTGTACATATTTAGACTTCTGTATACCCTTAAGTTCAGGCAAAGCATTTGCTTCTACATACCGTAATTCCATATCCTGGTCATAAGCAGCTCCCCATACATGACCTCCTTTCCTAATAATGGCTTTAGATATGGCATACGCAACACCCCCTGAAGTACTTTGTTTTCTGCACGAAGCATCCTTCAACCACGCATAATAAATCTTTGAAGGCTCATGACGGTATAATCCTCTTCCTCCAAGCTCAGGACAAATGCGTTCACACAAGCCACACTCCACGCATAGATTTACATCAACAACAGGAAATAATTCACCGAATTTATCCTCCTGCATATCAATAGCCTTGTGTGGACAAACATTATAGCAGGCAGCACAAGCTGTACATTTGTCTTTCGAACATAATTTAGGATATCGTCTGCTTCTTTCCATCAATAGCCTCCTTAATAAATTGTTTCGACTCACTGACAAAACTCTCCAATGCAGGAATTACCTTTTTGTAGTTAATATCTATGTCTGAGATATCTGGTAAATCCTCCCCTTCCCATATTATTCTGTCTACAAGCCCGCAAAGACTCAGTAAACTTGTCTGGCGGCAGTTATTCTTTGCATTTTTAGACAACACACAATAGAAATTCTTATGAAAATTCACGCTAAAAGCTGTTCCATGAAATGAGTTGGTAATCACACAAGTTGCATGCCTGAACAAATATACAAACTCTGCCGGACCGGCATCTATGATATTTACTACTCCGTCCATATGAGATGAGGACGTCTGATCCTTACATAATCTAACTACCTCCAACTTTCTTATCTTGGCAATCTTAACCGCCATTTCCATAATTGTAGGCAATGGATGTAATTCATATACCAAAACATAGTCAGCGGTATTTTTTTTCACACATCTTTCTACCCTACTCCATTCATTCTCATCAAGAAGCAAAGTCGGATCTGCCACCAAATATGCATCACGACCAGTCAGTTCCTTTACCAATACCACTCCGGCACTTTCACGGACGCTAATACGCCCTAATCCGCCCAACCCCATTTTGTATGTTTTTTTAACAGCATCCGGTAACTTATCAACCCCGAAACTGCTTGCGTAACTGAATTTCTTACTTCCATGAGTTGCAAAAGTCAGAAAATAAGGATTTAAATTAGTATAGCAATAAGGGTTCCATACTTGATCACTCCCGACACAATAAACGTCATATATTGGAGGTTCTGCATAAAGTTCGGAGTAGCGTCTGTAACATTTGTCAGAAAAAGCGGTATTCATCTCATGAAACTTCAAAAATTTTCGCTCACGTTCCTTGACGCTCTTCCTTTTGAATCTCCGCACAGCCATATCAGCTAACATTCTTGCCCACTCTTTAAGTCTATATTTTAAAGGATAAGCATAGAATGGTCTGGAAGCACGCTCTCTAATATGCAGGTGATTTTTGTAATAAGGATAATCTATTATTTCTGCATCATATCCCATCAATTGTAAAAATCTTTGGAGTGCATATGCTTGTAATTCCGCTCCGTAATTATTTACATTTATAATAGTAATAATTCCTATTCTCATATTTAGTATGTCTCTATATGGAAAGTAGAATATTGCATGATAAACAAACTCCCTCTATTTAGTTCTATTCATATACAAAGTTTGGTTTGAGAACAACATCTCCACCCAACCATCTATATAGCTGTATCATCTGGCGTGCCACCTTGTCCGCTGCGAATGTTCGCATAGCAAAATCACGACCGCGCAGTCCCATAGCCCGATGCTCCTCCGCGGACAAACTGCACACCGTATCTATGACTTCTGCTATCTTCTCCGGAGAATTGTCACGCCACCATCCGCAGCCCTCCTCATCAAGGCTCTCCCAAGGTGTGCCAAGCGATGCCATCACAGGAGTCCCGACAATAAGAGCTTCGGGGACTATCATCCCAAAATTCTCCATGTCGCTGGGCACAAACAAGGCATCAAGCTGTGCCAGCCGCTCATACTTTTCTCTGCCATTGACAAAGCCAAGAAAATGTACTCTATCGGAAATTCCAAGTCTCTCTGCCTCAGTCCGCAAAAATCGCTCGTACACCTCGTCACCCTTACCTATTATATAGACACGTACATTCTGGCATTCTGATTTTACAACCCCATAAAGAATGTTCTCTACTGTTTTTATTGGATGCAACCTCCCAAGAAAGCCGATATTCAAAGAAGAGGCGGCCTTGTCTGTCCGCTCGTTGATAAGTTCCTCCGTATATTGCGGAACATTAACAGGATTGGCTATTATGGCAATCGGACCTTTGTAGCCTAATCTGCGAAGATGCTGCATTTCCTTCATGCAGGTAACGTGCATACACGTAGCTTCGCGGATATCCCCGTCGAACCACAGTTTTCTCAGCGGCCATTTCTTCCATGCACTTCTGGCAAGAGCCTCCGGATAGAGCATACCATGCGGTGTAATGATATAAGGCTTCCCCTTTGAACGCGCAATGGCACACGTTGTGTGATTCACGTGCATCCACATCCCGTTGGTGTGGTATATGTCATAGGCACTATCCTTTAGAAAACGGAACAGGTTCCGGGATATTGACAACGGCGTACAATAATCGTTCGGTACTACCTTTATCCAATCCTCACCATGCCCCATCATACTATTGTCAACACCAGAAACACTTGGAGTAAGGAGGTCAACCTCATTCTCTCCCCCCAATTCATGAATGGCTGACAACAAATCGTATGTACAAGTGGACGTGCCACCGGATTTTGCACTAAATCCGCCTATAGTTTGAAGCACCTTCATAAGTTAATACATTATGCTTTTGAGCAAGGCCCTTCCTTAATGGATGTTTCCCTGCCATTTTGTAAATCTTCTATAAGTTGTAGCAGGTTCTGTGCAGCCACTTTAGGAGACCACATAGAACGCATGGTTCTTACAGCTTCCACACGCATAACCTGTAGCACATGTGAATTATCCAAAAGATGTTTTACACTGGCAGTCAGGGAATCAACATCACAAGACTTAAATGTCATTCCATTCCTTCCATGTTCCACAAGATACGGAACAGAACCTATCGCATCGCTCGCCACCAAAGCACATCCCTGGCTCATCGCCTCATTTGCAACAGCACCCCATCCCTCGAACCCGTCAGACGTAAATAAAAATATTTTATGTCTGCGCATCTCTTCAAGCACCTTAGTATTAGGAATGGCACCGTGAAACCTCACCACATCACCGAGTCCCAGACATGAGGCCAATTCCCGTGTCGTATTTTCTCTTTCGCCACTTCCATAGAAATCAAGCACAAAACTGTATCCGTTTGATTTCAGTCTCTGCGCCATCAGAACCGGAAGTTCAGGATGTTTCCATGACAGAAATCTTGAACACCACATAAGTGGTGTGATTTCTGTCATGGAAACATCCTGAGGCATTTCTACGTCGAAACTTTCATCTACTCCGGTGAAATATCCCCATTTGAAATGCTTACCCTTATATGCGTTTACCTTATGGTCATCTCCCGCCACAAAAGCACCTGAACATAATTTATAAAATGGTTTGATTCTGTAGTATAGCATATAATTTTTCAGCCACAGCCTAAATATCGGAGACAGGACATTTATCCACCCTCTTTTCAACCACCGTTCGCCACACTCAAACGACAAGCCACAAGTCACAGATTTTGCTCTGGCAGCAGCATATTCCTGCGAACAAGCACCAAACACACATACATCGGCTGTCCTTGCCAATTGCAAAGCCTTATCATGACACTCCGCACTTTCTCCTGCAAGAATACAATAAGGCCTGGAACTGTAATCCATACCACCTTTCAACTCACCTTTATCTCTCGGCAAAGTAGCAACAAACGTATACTGGTCTCCCAACAATCTATATAATTCATCGGCAACCAATACTTGATGATGATTGAGGAAATTAGAAAAGAATGTCAATAACATTGCACATAATTCAAAATTCACTTTTGGCAATACTTTGATAATATAGGCATGACCTATACAATATTTAATTTACAAAGACGGGAAAAGCAAGCCATGCAACACAGGAATCCTCCTTGACATTAGCGACATCCAATAACTCAGCACTGTGACACAAAACAAAGAAGCGATAATTATGCACCACTTGACAATTGCACTATACACCATAAAATCCGGAATAGCCCAAAACAGGATATACCCGATAAAAGGATGGAAAATATACATTTCAAACGTCGTTTTCCCTATTGACAGAAAGAACCCTCTAAGGAACATGGATTTATACCTATCATAAAGCAAATAAAAACACACCGGAAAAACTAAGCGCAAGCCTATCAGAACCCATAGATTGTTTTGCACAGAACTATTAACAAAATACGTTATAGATAATAAGATCCATATTAATAACAACCATATTCCATCGCATGAAGAAATGATATTACCACGCTTCCACACTATGACTCGCCTGATAACAACACCCAATAGCACATACTGAAAAGCGTTCCAAATGCCAAACGGAATTCTTGGAACACGACTGTTGAATATTGTATAGAAATGTCCATAATCAAGAGACAACAAATGTGCAGACAATGAACATATAGAGACTGCCAATAAAATAATTTTAACCCATTTAGGCGAACTATAGTACACATCCTTCAATAAAGACAGACTAAACATCGCCGGCAAAAACCAAAGTATCAGGATTCCGGTATATTCTTTTAATCCTGTTGCATATATCCAGAGGGACATCAAATCCTTCACACTACATGTATGGTGTCCATAACAAACATAGTAGCATACATACAACACCGTACTCCAAATCATATAAGTTCCATATAGTTTCACGAAGCTACGCATCGCACGCCGTAAGTTAATCCTCCTAGCTCCATATAAAAATGGCAGGATAAAAAAAGCCTCTATGTGAAAACAATACAGATAACCCATCATTTCACACTCTTGCGTATTGAGTGTAAAGAACATATTGTGTCCTATTATTATCAATAATATCAGAAATCCTTTCAAAGATACAGACTCCTGCCTGCTCAAAACGGAAATATTGTTATTCATGACAATTATAGGATAATGCATCAATGACTCCTAAGGTAAGCCAACAATTGAAAAACAAAAAACTACCTGCTGCCAAAATATACCCCTCAGACAACATATGCACAACCCAAAAGGCCATAAGACTGCTACACAAAACAAAGAAAAACCTATTTGTGTGCATGTTTATAACCAGTTCCCTTATAGCCTGAAAGAAAAACGTAACAAACCAAATAAAGCCCCAAATACCTGTCATTGATAATACGCTTAACCATGAAGAACCTGTCTCAACACCACCTGTCTGAGCATCAAATGTCGCGCCTTCACCCTCCGATACAGCACAGAAACCAATGCCAAACAAAGGACTTGATTTAAATTCGTTGATTCGCTGTTTCCAATGCACATCACGACTGCTTGCCATACCTCCCATCTCTACATTCCTCTCATTTTTATCCAAAATAGGTTGAACATAAGGACGCCACAAAGATGCACTAAACATCATTACTATACCGAAGGCAATGATTATTCTCAGCATAATAAAACGTCTTCCCTTAAACCAAGAGAACAAAAAAATAATCAATCCCACAATAAAACTTAAAAAAGCTCCACGCGATGCCGCTAAACCCAGAGTCAGAAAAGAGACAACAAACAATATTCCATAATAATACCTCAACCACTTGGAACTTGAAGAAGCAAAAAGTGGCAGTGCACTCAAACCTGTAATTGCACAACATGGCCCAAGAAGCATAGAATGCGATGTCAAACCCGAATAAACGACAGACCTTGTAAATGAAATGCCAACAAAATACAAGAAGAACGACCCGATAACGACAGGCTGCAGAAATAAAAGGATATACCTAAATACGTCAATACGCAATGTTCTAAGATATCGTGATTTAAGGACTGGGCTTATTAGTAAAAATACCATAAGGAAAGTTGCAAATCTTAGCCAAGGCTTGAAAAATGCAGGAATATCATTAACAAGAATACTACTCAATATAGCCAACAGAAAAAATATTCCAGTTGCACTGATACACTCAATCCTGCTTTTCTTGATACTCTTCAATAACACGACAAACATTATGATATAATAAAAAAGAGCCAATGAAAAAGTCACTGCTACAATGTTATTAACAACAATAAAAGCTGTAAACAATGCAAGTTTGTCACATTTCCTACAAGAATCCCATACTGAATATAAGATTTTCATTTTCTAACATTATAACAATGATTGACACAAATAATCCATTGATTTTTTTCTTAAAGAAGTCATTTTCTTTTCCGTCTTCTCCCAATTAATCGAAAACATAGCTTCTTCTATATTGGTTAGATTTTGTTCTCCTATATACAACGCGTTATTCTCAAGCCCTAATTCACTCATTAAATTCATTTGTCTTGAATCATGGTCTTTATCACCAGTTACTATTGACATAAATGGTCTATGGAATTGTACAGAAAATACAGTTCCATGAAAACTACCTGCCAAAACAAATTCTGCATTTGCCAACAATCCTAACCACTCCAATGGACCAACATCTAATAAGTAATGAATTTTTCGATTAAAATAATCTGTGAACTTACCATTTGTTCTAACTATCAGTATGTCTCTATCTCCTACTATTTTCTGAGCTAAATCATTAACATAGTCAATTGCCAGATTCCCATAACAAATCATGTAAGGTTGAGAGATACGAGGTTTTTTCATAATCTTCTTCCACTCTTCTGCGGATAACAATAAGGACGGGTCGACAACTAACTCAGCATTTCTTCCTGACAATTCTTTAACAATATCAACACCACTACGTTCTCTCACTGATATACTTGAAAAACGAGATAACATCAATTTATAACTTTCCCTATATTTATCTGGAATACTCAAGCAACCGAAACTGGAAGCATATGATAAAACTTTTTTGTGTTTTGGAGCAAAAGCACCAAAAAAAACCGGATCACCATTTGTAAACTCCGGTCTCCACAATTGATCGCTACCAACTACATAAACATCGTAAATTGGAGGTTCATTCATTATCTCTTCTTGCGACTTATAACTTTTGCCTAATTTATAATACTTCGCAAAACACTCATTATACGCATCAATCCATGCCTTACCCAACCTACCTGGTAATAAATTCTTCAGGAAATAATTTATCGAATGTAATAATTTGCCTCTAAAAGTCGGATGTGTTCCATGAAACTCATTTGGATATTTATAATCTATAATCTCTGCATAAAATCCCAGCTTTTCTATAGCACGCTGAGTAGCATACGCCTGCATAAACGTACCATAATTAAATATCTTGTGCTTTGTTATAATTCCGACCTTCAGCATTTCTCAAATTTTCTAACATTAATTTTATAAAATAACTCTCTCCGCAATAATTCCACAGAAAATAACCAATATTCTCACTCTATGCCTTATCTGCAATACATACCCAACATACGAACAACCTACCTATGCATTGCAAAAAACATGCAACACAAGAGTTCAACATGCCATCATGTTTTTGAAACGTAATCTCTTAACAATCCGAATACAATCTAAACACTATTCACAATTATACTTATCTTGATGTCAAGCATTCACGTAACCTCATTACCATAACTGACAGTTTTTTCTTTACAAAAAATTGCTCACAACTGGTAAGACCCATAAAGTATACAATAATCATCGAAAATATAACAGAACTACCAATTATAACCATTGAGCAAATGACAGACTCTGGCAGAAAAGACTTAATTGTAAACATGATTGCACAACAAACGACACCAACCAACAAGCAAGGTTGTATAGTAAGCCTAAAATACTGTCTCAAAGAGAGACGAAGCATCATGCATGCAATATACATTTTTACTATAAATACTATTAGCGATATTATGAATTGCACATAAAACACGCTGGCCGGTACTCCTCCGCAAAGCAGTACCACATATGCTATCGGGACTATCGCAATTAACAAACCACCTGTGACAGACTGGTAAAATTTAATATTACCTGTTGCTGCCATTCCTGTCATAAATGGATTTGCCATGACATCAATAATACAATTACATAGTATAATTCGAATAAACAGCGATGTGTACTTAGGAACTTCTGCCAACCAAAAAACAAGAATAAACTCTACTTCAAGCATAATCGGCAGGCATATGCAAAATAGTAACATAAATGTAAACTTTGAACCCCGGCAAATTAGGCTATGCATCAAAGAGTCATCTCCAGATGCATAACTCTTTATAATCTGCGGATTCAAGGCTGTTTGAAAACTTCCAGAAAAATGCAGCACGGCAGACCGTAATGTTATAGATATGCCTCGTGCTGCATTTACGGCAGTCCCAAAAAAAATATTAAGCAAGACATTGAGTCCCTGTGAAGACAACACAGAAGCCAAACTGCCCCATAAATTCCAAACTGAGAAAGAAAGCAACTCTTTGAATAGTCTCGGATGATAGGCTACACTAACGATTGCTACTTCCATTTTTTTACCACAATATGTTGTATAAATCATTCTTACCAATAATTGTGACACCATCAACAGGACTGCATATATTATAAGGTTGTCTCCTAAATTTAGCATTATGACATATGCCATAGACAACTTAAGGACAGCCTCAAACACTGATATATACGCAAATGCAGACATACGTTCATACGCTATAATCAATGCATTGTATGGAACACTCCATATCATTATCACAGATGCAAGTACGGAACATTGATAAACCCATAGTGCTGCAGTCATCCGATCCGGTGGTATTTGCATCCTCGTTAATACAAACCACAAACCTAAGGTTTCTCCTACAAACAAAACAAAAATGGCAATGATTAAATGAGCTAATTTACAAGTCGAAACAACATCCATAAGTTCTCCATCATCCCCAGCACCAAGAGCATAGGCTATGTACCTAGATGTTCCCGCACTCAATGAAACATTCAAAAAGGAAAACATGGTCACAAATCCGCCAACAACATTATAAATGCCATAGTCATCTATTCCAAGCGCCTTAATAACAACTCTTGTTGTATATAAAGAGATACACAACAAAAAGGCCATCCGGAAATACAAAAGCATGGTGTTCTTGGCTATACGTTCATTATCGAGCATAACTTTATTCTTTTGTCTAACAGTTATTGCGACTTAGCCCTTAAATAATTTGTAAACGAATTTTCAGCATCCAAAATGTCCATTAAACCATGTACATAATAAAAATTCACGAACCATTCATCCTTGAACAGACGTAATTCAAACAAATTCAATGTCATCAATATGTTCTATCAGCAGAGTGTTTATCCACATTGGTGTCAAACGTTCCCTCTCTGCCATGATGGCTATTTTATAGATTGGCACATCGGCAACGAACCCTGCCATATCCGTAAGCTCCTTATCCGAACATGGACTTATGCCAAGAAACATGCCTTTAACGGAAAAGCCACGATGTCCCAAGACCTGCACACGGCACATCCTTTCACGCTTACTGTTCAGCATATCTGCATAGGCTTTCTCTTGAAATTCTATAGGATTCATATTATCATTTTTCTAAATGTGTGTCACACATAAATGTAGGCCGGCAAGATGTTCAAAAAACATAGCTTCTGGCAAAAACTCAAAATTACCCCAACCCAACAGATTGGCAGTAACACGTGTCTTACAGTAGACTGTGTCTTGTCTGACAATGACCTCAAAGACAGAGGTTAGCAGACGGGATTGGAACATTATACAATGTCTCCACATAACATGATGCAACGTGACATCAATTCCTTGGGAAGTCAATAACAACTTACTGACATAACCCAACATGTTTACAAAAATACGAAATAATTTTATTATCCGCAAGCAACATACGTAAATTTCCCTACCCTTGTTGCATTTATGTCTAAAATCTCGCTTATCCTGATGCCAGCGGCATGACAGCAACACAACAGGGATGGCTATCACCACATCGCCACACGCTGTAATGATATTTCCTATATGCCATCGACCGGTTTTAGGGTCTCCCAACCGGCGTTCTCACAGACTCCGAGGTGTGTCTTCGTGATGTGTCGGTTCAGACACCGTGGTCTTGGAGGCCAAGCTCAATGGTCTTGGCCTCCAAGACCACGGTCTTTCGCCCCCAAGACCGTGATGTCTCTGGCAGGGGGGATGGGAAACACAAAGTACAGGAAAGCATGTCAAGTTATTATATGCATGTACAGCATATCCATAAAGTGCAGCAACTGATTATAGTATAGCAATATACACAGGACTCAATCAAAACAAAGAAAAGCCGATTCCGCCTTGTCTTTTTACACAGCAAGCTCTATCCTTTCTTGTCCTACTCCAAAAGATAAACTTTTGCACTGATGCACAAATAAACAAATCGTCAGTTCCTATGCTCATGTGTAATATTTTTTCAAGTTATTTCCGTCTGGCGAACTACCTCAGTTCGAAGGAACCGGACAAAACTACTCATGCATTCAACTCCAACAGCCTATTTCTACAATGCCGCCAATCTTTTCTAAACGCCATACCAACCTCCAAAAACACAAGTTGAAGGCTATGCTGTCCTAAAAACAAAATGTAGCACTATTAACTCTGCAAAACCTTCCTTACTGGTTTATCTTTTCTCGAAGTATCGTTGATGAGATCCCATCTGTATGGGGTAAATATACGATTTCCACGCCATAGGGAGCAAACTGCTCCTCGTATCGCTGCCAAGCAACAGAGCCTTGCCAATCGCTGCCAACAAACATCTTGTGGAACTTCATGGGTAATCTATGGTATGCGGCGAGCTTGTCCTTGTCAATTTGGGGTACTACTTCATCCACGTATCTGATTGCCTCTACTATGCGGCAACGATCCTCAAAAGAAACAACGGGTCTTTTATGCTTTTCATGTTCCACAAGTTCATCTGTCGATACGCCAACGATGAGATAATCGCATTGAGATTTTGCCCTTTCAAGTATGTTTAGGTGGCCGATATGAAACATATCGTATACACCGGTTGTATATCCTATTACCATTATTCTGACTTGATAATTGATTTAGACTTTTTTATGACGGACACTATATATTGCACTTCAGACGTTCTGCCGAACAATAGCATGAAGATGCCAGATGAAACCACTAATGTTAACGAAAAAATCACTAACAGATTGGCCATGGGTGGCAGATGTATCAGTAGTGACAAATAATAACAAATACCACATACAGCGAAGTATGCAACCGCCTTTATCGTATAATCCTTGAAATACGGGAATGCGCTACGCTTAAGTCCACGTTTGAAAACAATATATGGATCATACCATACATTCGTAACAAGGCGTGTAATGGCTGTGCCCCACAACACGCCGGGAAGTCCATAATATTTTGCAAGTATAATCGACAGCACGATATTCAATACGGCCGATATTACAGGACGTATTTTACCCTGTACAAACAATCCCATTGTCTGGCGATAGTTATAAGACGAATAAAGCATCCCGCCGATATATTGGTTCAATGCTATTATGAACGATGTAGACGGGCTCAAAACATATTCATTCCCAATCCACAAGAGAATAAAAGGACTCATGGAGGTAAACAAGCAAATAGAGGATACTCCATAGAACAGGAACGTGGCCATGTTTATACGAAAAAACATACGGGTTTTGATCTCATCCGTTTCTGTTGCGTTAAGGTGTCCGATACTTGCTGTAATATTGCTGAAAATTGTTCCAAGAAATCCACCGACAGACGAACAAACCAGCCAATAGTTTGAGTATAATCCGACTTGCAGCAAACCCACAAATTTTGATATAACGATATTATCGGTCGAATTAAGCGAAAGCGTGCCTATCTTATATATTATCAATGCTTTCACATTCTTCTTTATATCTGATATTTCATCTTCCGGCAGTCTGGCATTCTTGTATTTGCTGAGATATGGATATTGTTTATCTGCTTTCCTCGCAATAGTTATGTCCTGTAGTATAACTGAGGCAATCTGGACACAAAGATATAGTATGAAATTCTGCCAAAGGACAAGAACAAGTACCTGAAAGATGGCGCTACCTATAATAAACCAATATGATATGGTTGTACTCAGATATGTTTTCTGGCTCGCAAACAGCAGACTTTTCTTATATGCAAAAAGGTAAGATACGGCAGATGATATTACGTAGAGAATATATATCAGATGAAAGTTTGGTATTTCTATTTCTGTCTTTACAAAGAATCCAAGGAAAGGCGTAATGGAAAATCCCAGCAATGCGACAATACAGAACATCCAGCGGTACACTTTTCTGAACAGAGCCATCAAAGAGCCGACCATTTGTTCATCTCCTTGAGCGATAGGTTTGTAGAGTGCATAGATTATTGCTTGTCCGAATCCAAGTTCTGTAAATGACAATAGAGACAAGATGATACCGAAAAAACCTTTTAAT
Source organism: uncultured Prevotellaceae bacterium (assembly GCA_947176655.1). GTDB lineage: Bacteria > Bacteroidota > Bacteroidia > Bacteroidales > Bacteroidaceae > Physcousia. The sequence continues at coordinate 13,489 of CAMWRK010000034.1, forward strand.
CCAAGATAATATGCACCTAATTCATAAATGAATACAGTACGGCACGCAAACGA
>CAMWRK010000035.1 GCA_947176655.1 uncultured Prevotellaceae bacterium
CCGTAATATCGACAGGATTCTGCAGTATGGCGGAACACCGAGACAGCAGACTCTCTGGCGGGAACACTACAATGTTCTGACTTCCGCAATCAAGGCGACACAGCAGGCGTATATGCCTAATTCACAGCGCAAGAGACAGTATCTGCAGATATATGCTGATGTCGCCCGGAAGAATGAGACACTTGTGCGATACCTGGTCAGGCTGTCAAACAGCCGCACTACGGCATCCTTGCTGAACAGTTCATACGATAAACCGGCTCCTCAGGCAGTCGCTGCCGCCAATGCTCTTTCAAGATGGCGTGACGCCGGCTGGAGTGTGTCAGGTAACAATTCAAATACAATAAATCAATAACATATAGGCATTTATGGCAGACAATATTCTCAGTGATTTCGGTATAAACCTGTTGGAAGAAGAAGTCGATGACGTAATCTTTCAGACAAATGAGTTCCTGTGTGACGCGACTTTCACCGGCACACAAGGTCCGTTCTGGTGGATTCTCCAGATGTGTATGGCACTCGCCGCGATGTTCGCCTTTATCATGGCGGCAGGAATGGCTTATAAGATGATGGTCAAGAAAGAACCTCTTGACGTGATGAAGCTGTTCCGTCCTCTCGCTGTGGCAATAGTCATGACATGGTGGTATCCGCCGGCAGATACGGGAATGCACCGTTCCGGTAGCTCATGGTGTTTTCTTGACTTCCTTTCATATATCCCCAATGCCATCGGTTCATACACACATGACCTGTATCAGGCGGAAGCAGCCCAGATTTCCGACAAATTCGAGGAAGTACAGCAACTTATCTTCGTGCGTGACACCTTATATACAGATTTACAAGCTAAAGCCGACGTAGCCCGTGCAGGAACTATGGATCCGGCACTCATTGAATCCACAATGGAACAGACTGGAGTCGATGAAGTGACCGAAATGGAGAAAGACGCAAGCAAACTTTGGTTCACAAGCCTCGTTTCCGGCGCTACTGTCTGTATAGACAAAATTGTGATGGTCATTGCACTTATAGTCTTCCGTATAGGCTGGTGGGCTACGATTTACTGCCAACAGATACTACTGGGTATGCTGACGATATTCGGTCCGATACAATGGGCTTTCTCCCTCTTGCCAAAATGGGAGGGCGCGTGGGCCAAGTGGATGATACGTTACCTGACCGTACATTTTTACGGAGCGATGCTCTATTTCGTAGGCTTTTATGTCCTCTTGCTGTTCGATATTGTGCTTTGCATACAGGTGGAGAACCTCACGGCCATAACCCAGAACGAGGCTACCATGGCGGCATACTTGCAAAACTCCTTTTTCTCCGCCGGCTATCTGATGGCCGCCTCGATAGTGGCTCTGAAATGTCTCAACCTCGTTCCTGATCTTGCTGCATGGATGATACCTGAAGGCGACACTGCCTTCTCTACCCGAAACTTCGGTGAGGGTGTGGCGCAACAGGCAAAGATGTCTACAACAGGAGCAATGGCCTCAATGATGAGATAATACTTAAAATGATAATACAATGATAATTAAAAATTTAGAAAACAAAATCAAACTGGTGATGATAGTCTGCGGACTATTCCTTGTCGGCTGTATCATCATCTGTCTGTCAAGTATCTGGACAGCCCGGACTATGGTAGTGGATGCCCAGCAGAAAATATATGTCCTTGACGGCAATGTTCCGATTCTTGTTCAGCGCACGACTATGGACGAGACCCTTGACGTCGAGGCGAAAAGTCATGTGGAAATGTTCCACCACCTATTTTTTACGCTTGCTCCCGATGACAAATACATCAAATATACGCTTGACAAAGCAATGTATCTGGTGGATGAGACCGGTCTTGCACAGTACAACACCTTGAAGGAAAAGGGATTCTACAACAATATCATGGGGACTTCCGCTGTGTTCTCAATTTTCTGTGACAGCATCAGCTTCAACAAGGAGAAGATGGAGTTCACATACTATGGAAGACAGCGCATCGAGCGCAGAACATCAGTTCTTACCCGTGAGCTGGTGACAGCAGGACAGCTCAAGCGTGTGCCTCGCACAGATAACAATCCGCATGGACTGCTGATAGTCAACTGGCGTACACTCCTTAACAAAGATATTGAGCAAAGAACCAAAAATACATATTGAGTATGGGATGGAAGAAACTGATAATCGGAGAGAAGATGCCCGACAAGAATGATCCGCAGTATGCCGAACAGTATGAGAAAGACGTGAATGCCGGACGGAAATTCGCCCGGATGTTCCGGATTGACAAAGCTGCAGCCTGTGTGCAGAGATTCGCTTGCCGGAGTCCAAAACTCTTTCTTGCGATTGTGTTCGGCATAGTTATCAGCTGCTTTTCACTCAATGCATACCGAGTGGTTAAGATATGCAACCGCCCTAAGGCAAAGCAAACGACCACTGTGGTGAGCCAGCAGGAGCAACTGCTTAAAGAAAAACGGATTAACAAAACCATAAACAACATAACAAATGACACTGACAGACCTTAAGAACAAGATTAACTGGCGGGAACCGAGATATATGCTCCCGGCCATACTCTATCCTCTGCTGCTCGGTGCCGGGTATCTTATCTTCGACATATTTGATGTGAAACTCGCAGAAAAGCCATCCGAGATGCAGACCACGGAGTATCTCAATCCCGAGCTGCCTCAGGCTCAGTTGCGTTCCGGCGATATCGGAAGCAAATACGAGAATATGTCGAAGTCGTATGGTAAGATCCAGGATTACTCAGCAGTTGAGAACATAGACCGCGACAATGACACGGGCATGGAGGAATACGATTCAAAGTATTCCGACTCTGACCTTGCATTTCTTGATGCCGAGGCAGCCCGTCGCCTTCAGGAGATGCAGGATCAGCTCGATGCAAGCCGCAGGCGTGGAGAAGAGCTGATGAACGACTCGATCGACGCTCCCATGAGCGAGGAAGAAAGGATTGCCCGTGGCCAACAAAGGCAGCAGGAGGCACTTGATGAACTGAACAAGGCTCTCGCAGAAGCGCGGCTCAAAGGCCAGAAAGGTCTGGAAGATGTCCCGTCAGAGTCCTATCAGGCAACTGTGGTTGCTACCGCTTCCGTAAGCAGTACCGGGACAGTAGAGAATAATCCGGATGCCGTGAATGTGCCGGCTGAGGATTCCGAGTCTCAGACGGTGGTAAAAGTGAGGAAACAGCCATCGGACTACTTCAACACACTTGCCGAGAACGAACCGGAACCGAGACTTATCAAGGCAATAATTGATGAGAATATCAAGGCAGTGGACGGTTCACGTGTCCGGCTTCGCCTTCTCGATGACGTGGAGATAAACGGTTTGACCCTCAAGAAAGGCTCATATATGTATGCTACGATGAGCGGATTCGGACAGCAGAGGGTAAAAGGTAATGTCAAGAGCCTCATGGTTGATGACGAACTTGTCAAGGTAAATCTTACACTCTATGATACAGACGGTCTTGAAGGTCTTTATGTTCCGCAGTCTTCTTTCCGGGAGACAGGCAAGGATATTGCCTCCGGTGCCATGAGCAGTCAGATGAGCCTCAATAACGGCTCATACGGCAACACATTCCAGCAATGGGGTATGCAGGCTATTCAGAACGCCTACCAGCAGACCTCCAATGCCATATCCAAGGCAATCCGCAAGAACAAGGCCAGTCTGAAATACGGCACTTTTGTCTATCTCGTCAACAGTCGTGATGCGAATAAATGATTGATATGATTGAGATTGATAAAACAATGACAACTCACATAGAACCTGATAAGGTCTATAATATGGATTGTCTCGAAGGAATGGCACTGATGCCGGACAAGAGTGTGGATGCCATCATTGCCGACCTTCCATACGGTGTACTGAACCGTCAGAACAAATCTGCCAAATGGGACAGGATGATACCTCTCGACCTCCTATGGGAGCAGTACAACCGAATAGCCAAACCGGATGCTCCGATTATCCTCTTCTCGCAGGGAGCTTTCACAGCCAGACTCTTAATGTCGCAACCGAAAAAGTGGCGTTATAATCTGGTATGGGTGAAAGACCGTGTCAGCGGACATCTTAACGCCCGGCGTATGCCTTTGCGTCAGCATGAGGATATAGTCCTTTTCTATGACCGGCTCCCGGTTTATCATCCTCAGATGCGCCCATGTTCCCCGAATGAACGGAATCATAGCCGACACGATCCGGTTGAGTTTACCAACCGATGTTACGGCAAAATGAGGGCTGTACCGGTAAGAATGGCTGATGACAAGTATCCCACTTCGGTAATCTATATACCCAAGGAGCATAAGACAGGAGCGTTCTATCATCCGACTCAGAAGCCTGTGGCTCTGGTGGAGTACCTTATAAGGACATATACGGATGAAGGGGATCTGGTTCTTGACAACGCCATTGGATCCGGCACCACTGCCGTGGCCGCAATAAACACAGGACGACACTTCATAGGCTTTGACATCGAGCCTGAATACTGCAACATAGCACGAATGAGAATCAATCAGGCAATGGATGCCAAAATAAATAAGTAAAGCAACAAATAATTACTCACATGAAATTCAAAAGTATAATCACCGGACTCTTCTTGTCCATTACTCTCTTTTCCGCTACCGAGGTCAATGCACAGCAGACCTACGAGGAGATTGAACAACTCACAGTCAACGAACAGGTAACAACCGTCATCACCGCCTCCGAACCTATCAGGTTCGTGGACATATCCACTGACCTTGTGGCAGGAGACCAGCCTATCAATAACACTGTACGTCTGAAGCCCAAGGACGCAGGTCATGAGGACGGCTCAGTTCTTGCAATCGTGACAATCGTCACGGAGAGATACCGTACCCAGTATGCGCTTGTCTACACAACGCGCATGACAGAGGCTGTGACAGATAAAGAGGTGCAGTTGACCGAGAGGACCCCATACCATAATCCGGCAGTGTCGATGTCAACCGACGATATGTATATGTTCGCCCGAAAGGTCTGGACTTCTCCGGCTAAGTTCCGCAATGTCTGCAACCGGAAGAACCGCATGACAATGAGGCTTAACAACATCTACGCCGTGGGAGACTACTTCTTCATAGACTTTTCGATAGACAACCGTACCAATGTACGCTTCGATATTGACGAGATCCGTGTTAAACTCGCCGACAAGAAGGTGCATAAGGCTACAAATTCCCAGATTGTCGAACTGAAGCCTGAAATGGTGCTTGGGCAATCCAAGTCTTTTCTGCATGGATACCGCAATGTCATAGTGGTAAGGAAGCTGACATTCCCCAATGACAAGGTGTTGAGCATCGAGCTTAGTGAGAAACAGATTTCGGGACGCACAATATCTCTTAATATTGACTATGAAGCGGTGTTGTCGGCCGATGGATTCAATAACGTACTGCTGCAGGAGGACTAAGCCATGAAGAAGATACTTTTTGTAATTCTCGTAATAATGTCTGTGTCCGTTCAGGCATTTGCCGGAGAACATGAAGGACGCATAGGGTTTGGCGTGGGATTGCTTTACCGCAATGGACTTGACGCGACAATCAGTTATGAGCGTGAGAACGCCAATCACAACGCATGGGAGTTTTTTGCCAATGGTTATCTCCAGTGGAAAGAGTGTGAATCCTGTGGCCACATCTGCCCGGAGTCGTTCTGGAAGAATTACCGCTCATGGGGAGTTGGCGCAGCCTACAAGCCTTGTGTGAGTCGTGGCCGTAACAACTACGGCAATCTACGGCTGGGTGGTTCTCTCGGTTCTGATACCCATAGGGTGCTTGGTGGTGTCCATGCCGGATATGAGCATAACTACCGGCTTAAAGGGGGATGGCAGCTCTATTGGCAGGTCAAGACAGACCTGATGATTGTGGGAGAAGACCTTTTCCGCACCGGTGTGGTGTTAGGCATCAAGCTCCCGGTGAAATGACACTATTATATGAAACACAGACAAATCATGCAGATGAAAAGAATGAAAAAGATTGACAAGGCGGCTCGTCGTGCCGATAAGGAGTGTATGAAGAAAGGCCGTTCACGATACAAAGGACTGAAAGTGAAGCTGCACCGCGCATGGAAGGCGTTTATGCGCAATTATGTAGGACTATTCGCGATACTTATGATAATGTCGCTGACAGCGTGTGACGCTCACCGTGATTTTCCGGACACTTCGATGAAAGTCGGTCATGTGCTTTGCACCGACGGTAACGTAATGTCGTGGGAGGACTGTGAGCGGTTAGACAAGGAGCCGATTGCTGTTGTGTTCTATGTCAATATCGTTAACGATGACCGCATGGAAGGTAACGGATACGCCGTCTATCTTCATGACATTGAGCGTAGGGAGTTTGCTGACAGCATTGGTATAGCGCAGGGAACGTCTGCAGATATTTCAGCATACGACGGCAACAGCAACACATTCGCCATCTTTGCGGCCACCGGGTGTGAATCACCGGCGGGTCAAGCTGTATTCGATATGTGGAGATACGGACAAAGTGCTTATATAGGCTCGGTCGCTGAAATGAGATTGCTATATCAGTCAAAGCCATATATAAACGGGATTATCACCGCTCTTGGCGGAGACCCTCTCCCTGATGAAGCCGGGGAGTCATGGTACTGGACATCAACAGAGGTAGACGGCCAACAGACAGCCAAAGCATGGCTCTACTCACTATCGAGCGGAGCTATACAGGAAACTCCGAAATCACAGGCGCATAAGGTACGTCCGATAGTCACACTCAACAACTAAGACAAGTTTATGGAGGAAACCAAAGAACTACAAGGGCTCTATAAGATATTCCGTGCTGCGATTTATGTATCGCTGTTGATGGAATTTTTCGAATATGCGATAGACCCGGAGACACTCGACCATTGGAACGGAGTGCTTGTCAATATTCATGACCGCATAAAGACGTGGATGATATATCATGACGGCAATCTACTGTATGCCAAGCTGACCACGTTCCTTCTCATCTGTATAACCTGTGTTGGAACGCGCAACAAGAAACATCTTGAGATGGATGCCACCAGACAGGTACTTATTCCATTACTTGGCGGTATCCTGTTGGTAGGTGTGTCCGTCTGGCTCTTCGGTTTCTCCATCATGCCTCGTATCTATACCCTCCGAGTCAATACATGGCTCTACATGATAGTGTCGGTTGTGGGAGTTGTGCTTATCCATGTCGCGCTTGACAACATATCTAAGTTCTTGAAGGAGGGACTACTCAAAGACCGCTTCAACTTCGAGAACGAGAGTTTTGAACAGGCGACCGAGGCAATAGAGAACAAATACTCCGTGAATATCCCGATGCGGTTCTACTACAAAGGGAAATTCCGGAAGGGTTATGTCTCGATTTCCAATCCCTTTAGAGGTACTTGGGTAGTGGGTACTCCCGGTTCAGGTAAGACGTTCTCAATTATTGAACCCTTTATCCGTCAGCACTCTGCGAAGGGTTTTGCTATGGTAGTTTATGATTATAAGTTCCCTACCTTAGCCACAAAATTATATTACCATTACCTGAAAAATAAGAAGTTGGGTAATGCTCCGGCAAATTGTCAGTTTAATATCATCAACTTTGTGGATGTGGAATATTCTCGTCGTGTGAATCCTATTCAGGCGAAGTACATCCAGAACCTTGCAGCCGCTTCCGAAACAGCGGAAACTCTGCTTGAATCCCTGCAAAAAGGAAAGAAAGAAGGTGGCGGCGGTAGTGACCAGTTCTTCCAGACCTCTGCGGTCAACTTTCTTGCTGCCTGTATCTATTTCTTTGTAAATTATGAGAAAGAGCCTTATGATGCCGATGGTAAACTGTTGTATGCCGAGAAGATTCAGGATCCGGTCACTAAGATATGGAAGCCGACAGGTGTTGTGCGTGAGTACAAGGACGGCCCGGTGGTTGAACCGGCATATTGGTTAGGTAAGTATTCCGATATGCCTCACATACTCTCTTTCCTGAATGAGAGTTATCAGACAATCTTTGAGGTGCTGAATACCGATAATGAGGTAGCTCCGCTTCTTGGTCCGTTCCAGACTGCCTTTCAGAACAAGGCGATGGAACAGCTTGAGGGTATGATAGGCACGCTCCGTGTATATACCTCGCGTCTTGCCACAAAGGAGTCCTATTGGATATTCCATAGAGATGGTGATGATTTCGACCTGAAGGTGTCAGACCCAAAGAATCCGAGTTATCTGCTTATCGCCAATGACCCGGAGATGGAGAGTATCATCGGCTCACTGAACGCACTTATCCTTAACCGTCTTGTTACCCGTGTGAACACCGGTCAGGGAAAGAATGTACCTGTCAGCATCATTGTCGATGAGTTACCGACCCTGTACTTTCACAAGATAGATCGATTGATTGGCACGGCACGAAGCAATAAGGTGTCTGTCACACTTGGATTTCAGGAACTGCCACAGCTTGAGAGCGATTATGGCAAGGTTGGTATGCAGAAGATTATTACGACCGTAGGTAATGTCGTTTCCGGGTCTGCCCGTTGTAGGGAGACCGTTGAATGGTTGTCAAATGATATATTCGGGAAAGTCGTTCAGCTTAAGAAAGGTGTAACAATCGACCGTGATAAGACCTCTATAAACCTTAATGAGAACCTTGACAGCCTTTTGCCGGCATCCAAAATAACTGATATGCCTACCGGATGGATATGCGGCCAGACAGCGAGAGACTTCATTAAGACCCAAACGGGACGTGGTGACAGCATGAATATTCAAAAGTCACGGGAGTTCCAGACAACAAAGTTTTTTTGCAAGACGGATTTTGATATGGAGGCAATTACCAAAGAGGAATCCGAATATGTGCCATTACCCAAATTTTATACCTTCCCATCACTAGAAGAGCGTGAACGTGTACTATACAAAAACTTTATTCAGGTTGATGTCGAAGTTAAGAATATGATTGCTGAGATACAAAGAAGAGCCTACGCCAAATGAAAAGACTGATTATATGGCTGTTTCTTGCATCCTTTGGAGTAAGTGTAAATGCCGGCGATTGGTCTTCTCTTATGGATCTGCCTCCATTTGAACGAGCTGTCCTGATTATTAAATACTATGAGTCCTTACATCGTCCTGAACACTGGCCGACGATTGGCTACGGTCATGTAGTTCAGTCCGGTGAGCCATATAAAAGAGGTGTGCAATTAAATGAACGACAAGCTGACGAATTACTCCGTACAGATCTAAAAAAATTCTGCTCCCTCTATTCTGAATATGGTAAGGACTCTATCCTTCTCGGTGCACTTGCCTATAATTGTGGTCCCGGAGCCGTAAACAAAAGCACTATACTGAAAAAGTTAAAAGTCAGAGACCGCAACATCTTCAAAGCCTACACCTCCCACTGCCACTACAAAGGCAAATGGCATAAACGATTATATAGTAGAAGGCTCACTGAATTACATCTATTGTTTGTTCAATAGTAAAATCTCCATCCACAGTATATGATTCTGTGGATGGAGATTTTAGTTTGTCCATACACTACATCAAGATTAGTAGAAATTGCGTCAATACCCCCCGGCCCTCACTTACCAGTTACCAACTAGTATTCGTACAGAAATAGCCACTCAACGGTCCAAAGTACGAATATGTCCGCAATCCGCATGTCCGTGGTCCACTCATACTTAGTATTGAGACAATGACACTAATTGGGTAGTTCGTAAGTCTTCATATCCGAAGTAAAGACGAGCGTTATAGCATTCACAACCAGAACCTCCGGGCTATATTTCTAGCCACATCTATTTTGATTGTAAATTAACTACTATCAGCTTGGTCTTCATTCTCACGTACTAATCAAATCCCTTGTAAATAACTTATCGAGAATTTATTAGGCAAAGCTGTCATCAGCAAAACAGATAAAAATATTAGGCATATCTTCGGAATCGGACATTAGTAAAGAATGCCGTCCAACACCCTTTGACCATAAAGATAATGAAAAACTTTTATATTTCGTCAAAAATCGTTAACTTTGCGGTCAACGCAAATATATAGAAAAATTATGGAAGACCTAAATAGGATAAAATTAGTGTTAGTTGAGAAAAAGCGCACCAGTAAATGGCTTGCACACGAAGTCGGCCGAGATCCCGCTACCGTATCAAAATGGTGCACAAATATTTCTCAACCAGATCTTTATACTTTTGTAAGGATAGCTAATGCATTAGATGTAGATGTGCGTGAACTTATTTGTAAGACAAAAGAATGAGAATGTATAATAAGATTGATATTACTTATTAAGTTGCAATAATCGGGGGAGGTCTCTTGAATAGTGTGATTTGTTTTTGCCTCTTTTGATGTCGCCTGACAAGGAGACTCTACTTAAAGAAGAGATAATGCACAACACGATTATTTATATAAATTGAGACCCCAGAAGCCGTAACGTGCTAAAATCAGATTAAACGACTGAACATGGGAAAACTGAGTGAATCCGCTTTTGCAATAATGGGCATGTGTGAGAATGAGCGTAAACCATTCGGAATAACTGTTGACAAACGCGGAAATGCCTACGCTTTTTGTTGGGCATTTAAGATGAGTAAGGAACAAGCCGCGCGTGAAGGGTATGACAAAACCCATGTGAGAGGATCAATCGTCTATGACGATGATTTCAACGGTTGTCCTTATTGCGGCTCAAAAGGCTTTTACATCTGCAACAGATGTGGGAAAGTTGTTTGCTACGATGGTAGAGAAATGGTCACATGTCCCAACTGCGGAACGTCCAGCGGTGTCGTTCCGGGAGAGACGTTCGACTTGTCCGGCGGAGGAATGTGAATAAAAATGTTTACATTTGCCGCTTAACTGATATATGAAAATAAACGACTTCAGATAAATGAAAGAACTAAAGACAAATGACAAAGTAAACCTCGTAGGAGGCCTTCAGGCAACAGTAGTCAAAGAACTGGGGCGTGGTGGTCAGGGCATCGTTTACCTTGTAGAGCTTCTCGGGAAAAAGATGGCCCTTAAATGGTATCTTAATGCCCCCGATGACAGATTTTACAAGAATCTTGAATCCAATGTGAAGAAAGGCGCGCCCTCCGGAGCATTCCTATGGCCTGAGTATGTAACAATGAAGGAGAAAGGGAGCTACGGCTACATCATGCCATTGCGTCCTGAGGGATATTATGAATTCGGTCAATTCTACCTGGCTCGCGTTCAGTTCCAATCTTTCGAGGCTTTACTAAATGCTGCCATGAAGATTTGTGAGGGTTTCAAAAATCTTCATCTTAGCGGTTTCAGCTATCAAGACCTCAACGATGGCAACTTCTTTATCCATCCTGAGACCGGTGACGTACTGATCTGTGACAACGATAACGTGATGCCCGAAGGTGAGGCTTCTGGAATTCTTGGCAAAGCACGTTATATGGCTCCTGAAATTGTACTGGGCAAGAATATGCCCAACAAAGGAAGTGACCGTTTCTCTCTCGCTGTCCTATTATTCATGCTGTTCTATGGAAATCATCCATTTGAAGGGGATAAGGTGCTTCAATGTCCTTGTCTAACGGAAAAGTATGAGAAAAAATTCTACGGGAGCGAGATCCTTTTCATCTACGATGAAAAGGACTCAAGCAACCGTCCGGTAAGAGGTGTGCATCGCAACGTAATTCGCAGATGGCCTGTATATCCTGTAATTCTCCGCAATGCGTTTGTTGAAGAGTTTACTCAGGAGAAACTTAAGGACCCCAACAAGCGTAGCATCGAGAAAAAATGGCAGAATGTAATTCGTAGCCTTCGCGATCTGCTTGTAGCTTGTCCGAAATGCAAGGAAGAGACCTTCATAACGGATCTTCAATCACCTAAGTGCATGAACTGCGGTACCAGCATGCAGATCGCCGGTGGAATCCAGCTCCAGAATCGCACGATTTGGCTCACGCCGGGCACCGTCTTCTATCTTGGATATGACAATGTGCCGACAGCTCGTATCGTGACTGTACCGGGCGATAAGTATCCGGTTCAAATTCAGAACATGACATCTGATAAATGGACGGTAGAAACTCCGAGCGGCAAACTGAAGAGCATTGAGCCTCAAGGAATGATGCCAGTAAAGGCCGGTCTTAAAGTAATCTTCGACTCAGCTAATAAAGCAACAATAATCTAAAACCCAAAATATCACAAAATCATGCCAGGATTAATTGACAGCGAAAGACCTCCCCGTAGGCAAATGACACTATTCTTCATCATCGACAAATCAGGCTCGATGGGTGGTTCTAAAATCGGGAGTGTAAACGATGCAATCGAGAACGTTCTCCCTATGATTGCCGAGATTTCCGACAACAATACCGATGCAGAAATTAGAGTAGCTGCATTGGAGTTCTCCAACAGTACTCAATGGCTTTATGATGAGCCAAAGCTTGCACATGAGTTCATCTGGCAACCCGTACAGGCTGCCGGTATGACTTCTCTTGGTGAAGCTTGTCTCGAACTTAACAAGAAGCTCTCGCGTAACGGTGGTTACATGTCTTCTCCGAGCGGATGCTTTGCTCCTGCATTCATCCTTCTCTCTGATGGTGGTCCCACTGATAACTTCGATGCCGGTGTCAAGAAGCTATGGGAAAATAGCTGGTTCAAGAGCGGAATCAAGTTGGCTATTTCAATCGATTCAGATGTGAATGTTCTTGAACAGTTCACAGGATCAAAAGAATCAATCGTGGAAGTTCACAACATCGAAGCTCTGAAGGACATGATTAAGTTCATGGCACTCACATCCTCGCAGATTGGTAGCCAAAGTTCCACATCAGCAGAGAAGACAAAGCAGGAACTCGTAGAAGAGAAGATCAAAGACATCGTAGATAATACTTCCGGGGCCGAGACTGCCGCCGAGCCTAAACAGGGTGGCGACTCCTACGATGAATGGGATTAAAACAACACAAAATGAAAGGAGTAAGTTCTCTTAAACATACCTGTCAGGGAGAAAGTCATAAGGCAAGCAATAAGCCATGTCAGGATTTCTCACTGGCAGAATCAAAAGATGCGTATGCCGTGGCTATTGTAAGCGATGGCCACGGCGGTGCACGCTATTTCAGAAGCGACAAAGGTTCTGAACTTGCTGTCCGCTGCGCAAAGAAAGCAATCGCGAAATTTGTTAAGGAGACCTC
>CAMWRK010000036.1 GCA_947176655.1 uncultured Prevotellaceae bacterium
CCATAGAAGCATTCAGCGCGTCCTATTGAGCCTTGTTCATAGCAATGATGGCATCTACATCGGGAGCATTGTCCCAACCCACCTTGCCAAGATTGAAACCACAGCCTATGCTCCAGCCAATCTGCCAATCGTTATTTGTATATCCACCCCATTGGCTACCGTTATCAGATTTTCCATCGGCATCACCTTCAAGCATATTTGCATACAGGTCGATGTTGATATGGAAACGCTTTGTTACATTAAACGTATTCAACCAACCTGCACCAACAAAGAAGGCATTGTCAGAAAAATCAAAGCTACGATGATAACCAATGCCACCGTAAAGGATGGTATTCCAGACACGCGGTTTGTATCCGGCAAACAGATTGTGAAGATTCAGCAAGGGCTGAGCGCTAATCTGCAACTGATTAAACAAAGGATTATCACTCGGGGTATTGACCTGAGTTGCCCATGCAGCACCAATCTTTACACGCATACCGAAAGACGGAGTTGCCCACTTACCTACGCTTACATCGAAAGCGAAGTTGCCACGATCAAAAGAGAAGGGATTGTTGTTAACGCCGACCTCCTGGTTTGAGTAATTACTGATGAAGTCACCACCAAAGTCAATGAACCAATTGTCCCAGAAACCATTGGTAATGATCTTGTGCTTCTGAGTTGGAATCTCGGAAGTTGCACTCTGCTGAGCATTAGCTCCCACAGACATGCCGGCAATTGCCAGTAAAAGCATTAACCTTTTCATAATGTTGTTAAAGTTAAATTTATTTATTTGTATTTTGTTAACCAGATGTAAGTCAAAGGGCACGAGATAATCCACTTTTCCGATGCAAAGATATGAAATAATATTTATTTAGGACTCTTTTCTCCATAAAAATGACTATACACCCCTATTTTTTAGTTACCAAAGGCTTACCAAAGGCCTCAAAGAAACATTCTGCTGATATTTTCCTGTTTTAGCACTGCTATAATTGTCTTCCCGTCAGGAGTCAGATTAGGGTTTGTACTCCTCAGCAGGTCAGACACCAAACCTTCCATTTCGTCTTGGGACAGAACTTGGCCTTCAACTATCGCTGCGGTCTTTGACAATGAAAGTGCAATTCTATGCCTATGAGCAGTCATGTCCGGATGACCATCCTCACGGACAGAACCAATGATATTGCGGAGCAGAGTCTGCGGTGCAAGCCCTTCGATGCCTGACGGCAGACCATTGACAGAGAAACTGCCGCCACCAAGAGACAAGACATCAAATCCGAGATGGCGGACATCATCAATAATAGTTTCAAGTATTTTTGCATCGGAAGGCGGCAAACTTAAAAGTTCCGGAAACAACAGTCCCTGTGCAACACCTTCCTGAGAAGCCATCTGAGCCATATACCTATCATATAATATACGTACATGTGCGCGATGCTGATCTATTATCATCAGTCCGGAATTGGTCGCCGAAATCAAATACAGTCCCCTGTACTGGAAATAAACACCTCCGGTATTTTCTTCACAAAATGCCTCGTCAGGAAACATACTTTCATGATACCCCCCTGTCTTGTCTGTCTCTGGCAACAACTGTTTATATAAATCCGCCCATTCGTCAACAGAAGTCTTATTCCGGGCAGAGCCTGATCCCGTAGCAGGAAGATAAGTGACAGATTTACCGGCAAAAGGATTATACGCAGTATCTATACTCAATTGTGGCGGCTCCACCGATTCCTCGACTGAAGCGTTCATTACAGGTATCTCCGTTTCCGGCGCATTATCGAAATCTATTGTCGGCACCGCACTGAAACGCCCAAGAGACTCGCGAACACCTGCGTGTATTATCTGCCATATCGCCGGTTCGTTCTCAAACTTTACCTCCGTCTTTGTCGGGCTGATATTCACGTCTATATTTGCAGGATCTATCTTGAGATAAAGGAAATAAGGTACCTGTTCCCCTTCCGGGACAAGACCGGCAAAAGCCTCCGTCACAGCCTTGGCAAAATAAGGATGCCTCATGTAACGTCCGTTGACAAAGAAATATTGATGGACACCTTTTTTACGGGCTGCTTCAGGCCGTCCCACGAATCCGTTGATATTGACCAGTGTAGTCTCTACATCCACAGCCACCAAATCATCACCAACCTTTTTGCCAAAGACATCCACTATGCGTCTACGAAGATTGGAAGCCACCAGGCGAACCGTTGTCGTCCCATCACAAGTAAGACTGAAACTCACAGTATTATTAACAAGAACAATACGTTCAAACTCCTGCATGATATTATTAAGTTCCGTATGGTTTGACTTCAGGAACTTACGACGTGCAGGAATGTTAAAGAAAAGATTCCTGACCTCAAAGTTGGCACCGACGGCACACACGCACGGTTCCTGATTCAACACACGGCCTCCCTCTATCTCCAAGCGCGTGCCCAATTCGGAATCATGAGTACGAGTCTGCAACGTTACCTGCGCTACAGCGACAATAGAAGGCAGAGCCTCGCCACGAAACCCCATCGTATGCAATGTAAACAGATCCTCTGCACGAGTTATCTTGCTCGTAGCATGACGTTCGAAAGCCAATCGTGCATCCGTCTCACTCATACCTTTGCCGTCATCTATCACCTGCATACAGGTGCGTCCCGCATCCTGTATATAGATGTCAATATTCCTGGCACCAGCATCCACGGCATTCTCCACCAGTTCCTTTATAACGGAAGCCGGACGTTGAATTACCTCACCTGCAGCAATCTGATTGGCGACCGAGTCCGGCAAAAGATGAATTATATCCAAAACTATTACCTCCTTTTACAAAAAGACACCTGAGCGACATTTGCCCCTGTTCAAAAATGAATATCTCCGGTAAGCAAGTAACGCCACAGCATAAATAACAAGATGATAACGACCAAAGCTACCGGCCACTTGACCATACCGCGGCCATGCTCTACGTAAGTCTGTGTACGCGGGGTAAACTTGCCGAACTTGCCCTTGAACTTGTCGACCGTATAATCTATATGTTCAGGAGGCAAGTCTCCCTGTTCACGTTTCACCTCATTGACAAGTTTCTCCAATTTATCACGACGTTCGTCCGTATAAATACTAACGCGTCGGAATTTCCTTGGCTCGCGCATTCTGAACATTCCCATGGTTTTTCCCTATATTATTTAGTTTCTGTAACGGTACCGTACGTTGCACGCTCTTTTTCAATTCCGTTCCCTTGGACTTACCCCTCCATACAAATATATCTGGCGGACTAAGAGGCCGCACATAATCAAACCACTGAAAGTTTTCAAGAAACCTCATATTGGCGGGTATCATCGGAACGGGATAGAATGTACCGGTAGCAGCGGGCATCCATATTTTCTTCAACTTGCGATTCTCACCCATATACATCTTCATCTCCGTACTCTCGATATGGTTCATCGCCACCATCAGACTGTCGTCGTCAAATGGGAAGTAATTGACTATGGCATTACCAACGACATGTGTCATATACGGTTCACCGTCCCGCATGTACGAGCGTATTTCATGCCCCGCCACCTGATTATAGTGCATGCTGTCCAAACGCTCACAAGAGAGCGCCTGCCGCAACACATAAATACTGTCAATGGTGCTGTCATTCACAAAAGCCCTGATCTCTTCTCCCAGCAACTGCTGCGTCCCATACCATATAATAGGATCACGGTACATGATTATTACAGAATCGTTGGTCAGATATACCAAAGAATCGCATACAGCCTGCATGTCACTGTGATACATCCGCACATGGTTATACGCATGCATAGTCCGATAGACCGAATCAGAATGAATATTGTACGTAAACATCTTGATGCTGTCTGCATGCATATACATCGTATCCGGTCCTTGGGAATAGTCCATCATACAAGCAGAGTCAGTGGCAAGACTATAGCCGATCCTGTCATCATAGTAACAGTAATTACCAGTCATGGCGTTATTATTAAGCACATCCGTATAGATGACATTGCCGAAAGCCTCACCGATAGAGTCTGCACTGTTCCATATTATGCTGTCTCCTATCAGTTTCTTGCCATTATTGCTCATCTCGCTGCGTTCAAGCAGGACAAGGTCATTGCTTTTGGAGTTCATATACCCCTGTTCGGTATATATGTGGCACGCTCCGTCATCTATTGTGCTCGGCCCTCTCGCATTGGCTACAGATGTGGCCGTATTATAATATAAGGTATCAGTAAGCAATGTAGTGCGAGGTTCCTGTGGAGGAACAGGACTGACCATGTGCACGTTATAGTTGAATACAGCCACCTTTGTATCCGGACGATATTCGCCCCAATCCGAGGTCATGTCATTATCGGAAGTACGTACTCGCCCACCCTCAAAGAAATATCCGACATTGTACAAGCGGTCATAATCCAAAGAATCCGTATACAGCATTGTCCCTCCATGCACCAGCACGACATTGTGGCGCACACGTGCCAATTTGTCCAGTCCGCTATAGTACAGGACATCACCGGAAAGGCTGAGGGTATCCCCCTGTACCATGCGCACATTCCCAAAAGCATCCAGACTATTGGTCGACTCATAGAAAAGTGCGCTGTCACAATACATCAGTATATCATCGTGACGGAACTGCACATTACCCACCAATATCTGTGCTCTAGCATCTACCTCCGTATCATGAAACAACCTGTCAGAGTGCAGGAGATAAATCCGGCTCTCGCTCTCTGCCCATGCCGCCGTCGAAGCGAACATAAATGCAAGCAGAATAAATATGACATGCTGTTTTCTCAAAAGTGCAAAACGTCCACAATCTCCCTTACCTTACCCAACCTGGATACATGAAGTCACACTCCCCCCATCCTTTGTTTATGCGGACATAGGTACTCTTCTGTTTCTCACGAATCCACTTTTGGATAAATTCCTCGCTTCGACGCTCTTCCACCGCACCCTTCAGAATCTGGAAATCCTCCGTTATCGATGCACGGTGTGCCGGTATTCGGTTCTTCAGTTTGACAATGGCACACACCTCGCGTCCGCGTTTGTCAATCATCGTAAAAGGAGCAGAGATATCTCCAACCTCCATATCACTGACAACACGTGCTATCTCACTTGGCAAGTCACCCATTTCGAAACGCGTGGTACGCTCGTGTGTCTCATCGTTGGTATTCACCATAATGCCTTTATTGCTTCTGGTGTCCTTGTCATCAGATATTTCCTGCGCACCTATCTCAAATGTGAAATTACCGTCCTTAATGTCAGCAGCTATGGAATCCAGTCGTGCCAGACACGCATCCACATCCTTACGATCCACTTCTGGGCGACGCAGAATATGACGAACCTTTATCTTGTCGCCACGCTTGTCCACAAGCTGTATGATATGGAAACCGTACTCGCTCTGCACAACCTTGCTCACCTTATTCGGATCCGTCAAGGCAAAAGCAACATTTGCAAAAGCCGGATCCAAAGCCGTCTTGCCATAATAGTCCATTTCACCTCCCTGACGCGCCGTGCCCTCATCCTGACTGAACATACGGGCAAGAGCCGAGAAACTTGTCGTACCGCTTGTAACACGCTCAGCCCAGCCTCTCAACTGTTCCTTGACACGCTCTACCTCCTCCCGGGAAATCCGTGGATACTGCACCAGAATCTGCACCTCCACCTGAGTCGGGATGAAAGGAATGCTATCATCCGGCAAATCCTTATAATATCGCCGCACTTCTGCCGGCGTCACCTTAATATCTTTAGTAAGCGTTGCCCTTACCTGGCGCGTGAGAAGTTCATTGCGGAACTGCTCGAACAACTCTTCGCGAATCTGTGTCATCGGCATGCGCATGTACTCCTCCAGCTTCTCACGACTGCCAGCCCTCATCACCCTCATGGAAATTTCGTTTTCCACATACTGGCTCACTTCGCTGTCACTGACTGTTATACTGTCCAAGGCTGCCTGATGCAGAAAAAGTTTCTGCACCGCCAACTGTTCTGGAATCACACAATACGGGTTCCCCTTTATGCTGCTACCATAGTCATTGCGTATACGTTCTATATCGGAACGCAGAATGGCTTCATCGCCCACTACCCACACAACCTCATCCACTATCTCATTCTGTGCAGAAGCGGACATAGCGGCAAGCAATGACAGAAGCAGGCATATCAGTTTATTCACGTTTCCCATCCGTCAATGATTATTAACCGTCGTAAGAACATCCTCCATAATCACAACAGGATATTTTTTGCGCAACTCCCGGACGTACCTGTCCTCTTGCGCTTTCTGGTAATCCTGAATCACCTTTGCACTTACATCTGTCCAGCGGCCAGGACCTTTTTTCTGTTGCGTGCCGACAAAACCAACAAACGGGAAACCATCCAGAGGCTTGACTACCTTATCCTTGACCTTAAAGACCAAAGCATCTACATTATTGTTTTCCCCCAATGCAAACACGCGTTTGTCCATACGCACTGTCACACTATCCTTGTTGAATTGTTCCCGCACAATGCCAACCCATTTGTCATCGTCCTTCTCCTTGCGCAGAACCTTGTTCACCGCCTTCACGTCGTCCTTATTCTTGCAATAATAGACAATGCCGCTGAAATGTGGTTTATCCCAAGCATAAGCCCTCCTGTTATCCTTGAAATAGCGTTCCAGACCTACGGTATCGGCCTTGGCCGGTTCCCAAATGCGAGTCGAACAGAACTCATACAGCAACAAGCCGTCATGGTATTCCTTCACCAGATACTTCAGTTCGTCGTTTCCTGCGCACAGACGTTCTGTTTCCATATCAAGAATCTGGTCGGCGGTATATTTGCCGTCATACTTCTTTACAATAGAGTCCAAGGCATCCACTGACAGACGCTCGTGCACCCCTCGACGCTCCATGAACTTATGTATCTGGGCATGCAGACTATCGAAAGGTTCCAGTTGCTTACGTTCCAACATACGTACAATGTGGTAGCCCACAGGACTCAGGAACGGTTCGCTTGTCTGCCCCACCTGCAATCCATAAGCGACATTCTCGAACTCTTCCAACGTATTGCCCGGACCTATCCATGGCAAAGCACCGTCATTCCTTCCGGTCTGTACATCGTTACTCAGTTCACGGGCAAGTTTTCCGAAATCAGCCCCATGCAGCAGGGCATTGTAGATGCTGTCGGCCAAGAGACGCTTCTCCTCCAGAACCTTATCATCGGCATTCTGCGGTACAAGTATCAGAATGTGAGCCGGTCGTATCAGATCCTTGCCCCCGAGAGTCTGAAGCATACCGTCATAGTAGTCATGACACTGTTTCTCCACGACAACCTCCGGCACCAGCAAAGGCCTTATCTGCAAGTCGCGATAGTGACGGAATTCCTTTTGAAAAGACGAGTCCGCTTCAAGACCGGCATCAAGTGCAGCAAGAACCTTCAGTTTGTACACGGCAAACAGGTCGGCGTATTCCCGTACACTCTTCCTGTCAACAACTATATCCGTGTTGTTCTTATTGAAATTGTACTCAAATTCACTCCGTGTAACAGGTACACTGCCCACAGTCATCACAACTGGATCTTCTGTCTGCTGAGCCATAGAGCTCACAGCGGACAACAGGAAGGCAAACGTGAACAATATTTTCTTCATGGTCGTCAGAAATGGAGATTTTTATTTACTTCTATTGTAAGTACGTAGAATATGACGGCTGTCCGTCCCCTCACTCCGGACGGCTGTAATTTGGCGCCTCGCTGGTAATGGTTACATCATGGGGATGAGACTCCAGCACACCGGCATTTGTAATGCGTACGAACTTGGCTCCATGCAGAGCCTCAATAGTTCCTGCACCGCAATAACCCATGCCGCTTCGCAAACCGCCTATCAACTGATATATAACTTCCTGCACACTGCCCTTGTAAGGAACACGGCCTGCAATGCCCTCGGGTACAAGTTTCTTGACATTCTTCACATCGCCCTGGAAGTAACGATCCTTGGAACCGCACTCCATAGCTTCAAGCGAACCCATACCGCGATAGCTCTTGAATTTTCGTCCGTTGTATATGATGGTGTCGCCGGGACTTTCCTCGGTTCCTGCCACGAGGGAACCTATCATCACGCAATAACCGCCTGCCGCCAATGCCTTCACGACATCGCCGGAATAACGCAGACCGCCATCAGCTATCAGAGGAACTCCGCTACCCTGGAGAGCAGAAGCCACGTCATACACCGCACTCAACTGAGGCACGCCAACGCCGGCAACCACACGTGTAGTGCATATACTGCCTGGCCCTATACCCACTTTCACGCCGTCCGCACCAGCTTCCACCAGCATCTTGGCCGCTTCGCCTGTAGCCACATTTCCTACAACTATATCCACGTGCGGGAAATGAACTTTGGCCTCTCTCAGCTTCTCTATCACGAACTTACTGTGTCCGTGAGCGGTATCTATCACGATAGCGTCAACACCGGCATCCACCAAAGCCTGCATTCTCTCGAACGTATCTGCCGTAACCCCAACTCCGGCCGCCACACGCAAACGTCCCTTGGAATCCTTGCATGCCATCGGTTTGTCCTTGGCCTTGGTTATGTCTTTGTAGGTAATCAAGCCTATCAGATGGTTATCGTCATCCACAACAGGGAGTTTCTCTATCTTGTTTTCCTGCAGGATGTCGCTTGCCGACATCAGATCGGTACCGGCATGAGTGGTGACAAGGTTCTCCTTTGTCATGACCTCGTCCACCAGACGGTTTCTGTTGCGTTCAAAACGCAGGTCGCGGTTTGTAACTATGCCTACAAGATGATTGTCATCGTCCACCACAGGAATGCCGCCGATATGATATTCGGCCATAAGATCCAGTGCATCTGCAACCGTGCTGCCTCGCTTGATAGTGACAGGATCATAAATCATGCCATTTTCAGCACGTTTGACAATCGCCACCTGACGAGCCTGATCCTCAATACTCATATTTTTGTGTATCACTCCGATACCGCCTTCACGGGCGATAGCGATGGCCATCTTTGCCTCGGTAACAGTGTCCATAGCCGCTGTCACGAAAGGAATTTTCAGGTCAATATTACGGGAAAAACGAGTACTCAGTTCCACTGTCAGAGGCAGAACCTCGGAATAAGCAGGAACCAACAGGACGTCGTCGTAGGTGAGCCCATCCATTACAATCTTGTCTTCGATAAATGATGCCATACGAATCTGGATTTTGATATGTTATATTGGGGACAAAGTTACAAATAAGCCCTGTAAAATCCAAACAAAAACACGTTATTTTTACGGACAGCACATATACGCCATCCTGTTATGTAGCTGCATGTCCCGTTCTAATTAGCCTGCTCCGACAAGAACTTTATGCGCACAAGACGGATATCTCTCTCTTCATACTCCGGACCGAGATTCTTTACAGCTACAGACAAGCGGTCTGTCTCTGATTCGTCATGGAAATAGTCATAGATATCCAGCATATAATCATCGTCCATCACCTTGGCCAGGTAATAGTTGATATCCAGTTTTGTCCCGCTGTACACGATGGCATCCATTTCGTCCAGCAGTTCGTCAAAACCAATACCGAGGCCATCGGCAATATCTTCAAAATCCAGCTTGCGGTCAACCTTCTGTATAATACTGACTTTCAGCTTGCTCTTCGCCACAACGGTACGCACGCGCAAATCCAGCGGCCTTTCTATATCATTCTCTTCGCAATGCCTTTTTATCAGTTCACAGAATTCATTCCCATAACGTTGCGCTTTGCCAAGCCCCACACCAGGTATGTTCTGCAGTTCGGCCACAGATACAGGATACACGGTAGCCATTGCCTCCATGGACACATCCTGAAATATGACATACGGTGGTATTCCCAAGACCTGTGCACGCTTGCGGCGCAAATCGCGCAACATCTTCAACAAAGATTCGTCCACCACACCGCACGCATCCTCCGGTTCCGGATCGTAATCTCCGAACTCGTTATTTTCCACGAAACAGAACGTTTCCTGCGAGACAAGGAATTTCCGGCCTGCCCTTGTCACTTTAAGCAAGCCGTAGTTTTCCACCTCCTTTTCTATATACCCGGCCAGGATACCTTGCCGTATAATTGCGTTCCAATATGGAGCTTCGTGATTCTGTCCGGCAGCAAACTCAGGCAACAGCTCATGGCAATGAGAGATAATCTCCTCTGATTCTACCCCCATAACTATATTCACGATGTGGTTCACCTTGAACTTCCCCTTCACACCCTGTATGGCTCCCAGAACCATACGCAATTCCCTGCTTCCGTCAATCTGTTTATGCGGATGCAGACAATTGTCGCAACGGTGGCAGTTATCTTCGGTGTATTCTTCTCCGAAATAATGCAGCAACAGACGCCTGCGGCAGACACTGCTCTCGACATAGGCCTTTGTCTCAGCCAGCAACTGATTGCCTATATCCTGTTCGGACACAGGCTTACCCTCCATAAACTTTTTAAGCTTGATCAGATCCTTGGGTGAATAAAACGCCACACACAGCCCTTCGCCTCCGTCGCGTCCGGCACGTCCGGTCTCCTGATAATAGCCCTCCAGACTTTTCGGTATGTCATAGTGTATGACAAAACGAACATCAGGTTTGTCTATGCCCATACCAAAAGCAATAGTCGCCACGATGACGTCTATCCGTTCCATTATGAAATCGTCCTGGGTCTGGTTGCGCTCTGCCGTATCCATGCCGGCATGATATGCTTTGGCATTGATATTGTTGGCCCTGAGAATCTCCGCCAGCTGCTCCACCTTCTTGCGAGACAGGCAATATACAATACCGCTCTTGCCAGAATGCTGCAGGATGAACCGTACTATGTCCTTGTCGATGCTTTTCGTCTTGGGACGGACTTCATAGTATAGATTAGGACGATTGAACGAGCTTACGAAATCATTGGACTTGAGTATGCCCAGACTCTTCTTTATATCCCGCCGCACCTTATCTGTAGCCGTGGCAGTCAAAGCTATAATGGGTGCGCGGCCTATATCATGAATCATTGGACGTATTCTACGATACTCAGGACGGAAATCGTGCCCCCATTCCGAAATACAATGAGCCTCATCCACGGCGTAGAAACTGATTTTCACATTCCGCAAAAAATCCTTTGTTTCCTCTTTGTTCAGAGACTCCGGAGCCACATACAGCAGTTTGGTACGCCCTGACTGGATGTCCGCTTTCACATCGTCCACCTGCTGGCGTGTAAGACTGGAGTTAAGATAGTGGGCTATGCCGTCATCCTCGCTCACTTGACGCATGGCGTCCACCTGATTCTTCATCAGCGCTATAAGAGGAGACAACACTATGGCTGTACCGTCCATCAACAGAGCAGGCAACTGATAACACAAACTTTTGCCTCCACCGGTAGGCATCAACACGAACGTGTCGTTGCCATCCAGAAGACTGTTTATTACGGCCTCCTGCTGCCCCTTGAATGAACTGAATCCAAAATAACGTTTCAGGTTAGAAGTAAGGTCGGGTTTCTCCATAATGGTAGTCTCTGATAGTGGCGTGTGTTTACAAAGGTAACGAATATTAACGAAATATCCAAAGGAAATAAGAAAATTTACGCCGTTGCCACACCGCCGTTTTCATACCGTTACAACGACAGGGAACAGCATCTGCCCCAGAGCCGAAGCGCAGATACTATTCCCTGTCAATGCAGAAAGACCGAAAGAAGCCGGTTACGGCCAGTGAGTGCACAAGCGGTTACAGCACCTCGGACTTTGCCAGTTGTTCGCGTACATAGTCGGCAGTGATGGTTATCTCTGTACATTCGCTGCCAGGGGTGGAGAACTGCAAGTCAGTCATCACGGACTCGACAATGCCTCGCAGGCCACGCGCTCCCAGTTTGCGTTCCACAGCCTTGTCCACCATAACCTCAAGTGCATCCTCCGTGAAGTCCAGTTCCACGCCATCCATAGCAAACAGTTTCTTCTGCTGCCGAATCAGCGAATTCTTGGGTTCGGTAAGGATGTTACGCAACGCCTCTCTGTCCAGAGGGCGGAGATAGGTCAATGCAGGAAGACGACCGATGAGTTCTGGTATAAGGCCATAGCTCTTCAAATCCTGCGGCTGTATGTACTTCAGCAGATTCTTGCTATCTATGCTGTGACGCACGGAGACATTATTGTAGCCCACGGTATGGGTATTCATACGCTGCGCAATCTTCTGCTCTATGCCGTCGAATGCACCGCCGCATATAAACAATATGTTGCGCGTGTCCATGTGAACATAATCCTGATCAGGATGTTTGCGTCCGCCCTTTGGCGGAACATTGACAATGCTTCCCTCCAGGAGTTTCAGCAGTCCCTGCTGCACACCCTCGCCGCTGACATCGCGCGTAATGCTCGGATTGTCACCCTTACGGGCAATCTTGTCTATCTCATCTATAAATACGATACCCCTCTCGGCACGTGGCTGGTCATAATCCGCAGCCTGCAACAGACGGGACAATATGCTCTCGACGTCCTCTCCGACATAACCCGCTTCCGTAAGCACGGTGGCATCCACAATGGAGAACGGCACATCCAGCATCCTGGCTATTGTGCGGGCCAGGAGTGTCTTGCCTGTACCGGTAGAGCCTATCATGATGATGTTGCTCTTCTCAATCTCAACATCGCCGTCTGTGTCGCCACCCGACAATGCCTGCTGACGGAGACGTTTGTAATGATTATACACAGCTACGGACAAAGCGATCTTGGCTTCGTCCTGTCCTATGACATATTCATCCAGGCGCGCCTTGATTTCCGCAGGACGCATCAACGGTTTTTCCACATCGTATGTATCGCCGTCAGCCGGCTTCTGTCTCAGATTCTCGCAGACTATACGGTGAGCGGCCTCCACACAGTCGTTACAGATAAAGCCCTCCTGGCCATTGAGCATCAGAGCCACCTCTTTCTCGCCACGACCGCAAAATGAACAATGATTCTGTTTCTTGACCATCCCTGCCTTATGATTTACGCGACAAGACGTTGTCTATCATGCCGTATTCCTTGGCTTCATGAGCCGTCATCCAGTAGTCACGGTCACTGTCTGCCCAGACCTTGTCGAAACTTTGGTGCGAATGTTCGGCAATGATAGTATACAGC
>CAMWRK010000037.1 GCA_947176655.1 uncultured Prevotellaceae bacterium
ACATTCCACGGAACAGTCAGGAAACCAGACAACGGACAACGCCAGCAACGCACCGGCACCACACACCGCCCCTCCCACAAGAAGCAACACCACATCCGGTGTCACAGGCGTAGAGTTGCTCCTGTCCCAGCTCATCGTAAGGTACGGAGAAAGAATCATCTGCGAGGCCGAAGACGAGAACGGCCAGACGATACCCCTGTCCGTCACGGAGTTTATCTTCGCCTCCCTCACCCAAGACGACCTCTCATTCAGCACCCCCACGGCACAGACCATTCTCAGCAAGGCAATGAAACACATACACGACGAAGGCTTCATTGCCGAAAAATATTTCCTCGGACACCGCGACATACAGCTGTCTCAGATTGCCTTCCAGCTCTGCATGGACAAGGAAGAACTCAGCAAATACCACAGCCGCGGACAACAGCCCTCGAACGACAGCAACCGCCTCCTGGAACTGACCACCCACATGCTTGCCGACATGAAGCTGTCCGTTGTCAGAGAACGCATAAAGAAAATCCTTGCCGACATGAAAAACCCTGCCACACCTAAGGAGCAGGGAATGGAACTGTTGGCAAAGTTCAAGGAAATGAAAGCAGCGGAAAGCCGTCTGGCCAAAGAATGCGGCGACAGAGTGCTCACCTGACACACACCGCACACACCGCAACTCACCTACCCCCTCCCCCGGGAATCACACACACAGTGCCCGCCACACAAAACACAGCGAGAGTCACCCCCGCATCCGTATCAGCGACAAGAACTCCTCACGCGTCTTGGCCTGGTTGAAAGCACCGCAGAAATCACTCGTAGTCGTCACGCTGCCCTGCTTCTCCACACCGCGCATCTGCATGCACATGTGCTGCGCCTCCACCACGACCATAACCCCCTGCGGATGCAAAGCCTCCTGTATGGCCTCGCGTATCTGCTTCGTCAGACGCTCCTGCAACTGTAGGCGGTGGCTGAAGACATCCACCACACGCGGAATCTTGCTCAGCCCCGTAACCTCGCCATTCGGAATATACGCCACATGCACACGCCCATAGAAAGGCAGCATGTGATGTTCGCACAAGGAATAGAAATTAATGTCCTTCACTATCACCATCTGGTTGCACCCCTCCTCATGAAAGACAGCACTGCGCAGAATAGCCACCGGATCCTGCGCATATCCCCGCGTCAGATCCGTCATGGCACGAGCCACCCTCAGCGGGGTCTTTTTCAGTCCCTCACGCTCCGGATCCTCGCCAAGCAGCTCAAGTATACGTCTGACATGCCGGCTTATTTCCTCCTGTTCCGGTGTCAGGCTAATCTCTTTTGAGTTCATCTTCCGTTATATTTACCTTACTCTTCACAATTATCGCCATAGGGAACTGCTTAGTCTCACGCATAAGCTGAAGCAACTCCATGGCCTCCTCACGCGTCTGGAAATCGCCCACGCGGCACAGCCAGCGCGGCGAAGAGAAACTTGTATACACAGGAAGACCCTCAAACCAGATCTTCACCTTGTCCGCCATCCTGCGTGCCTGGAGCTTGCCATTCTGGTTGCCGCCTCCGGAATATACCTGGACACGGAAACCGTTCACGCGTATACGCTTGGGCTGGATACTGTCCGGACGCGCCGAAACACTGTCGGGACAAAGCCCGGCAAAAGCGGCATCGCGCAACACCTCACGGCTGGCACTGTCACACGCAGTACGTACCACAACGCTGTCACGCCACGTCTGTGCCGGAAGCATGGCCGGCGCAACTGAAAATATGACGATGAATAGAAGTTCCCTCATAAACCTAACGTGAGTTCAATGAATCTTAATTATCTGACAGTATGGCTATTCGCAATAATTACTGCACCATTATAGAGCTAAATCACAAAGATTTGTCAACAATAACCGCGATGCTCACCGAGGACAAAGTTACGAAATAATCAAGGATTACAGATGACTTTTGCAAGTTTTTTATTGCTGAATAAAAATTATGGACGACAAGAAAGAAAAAAACTTACAAGACGAAAGGCTACATGCACAAGATTCATCACGTCCCTCCTCCCGACTGGCAAGTGCAAAGATATCCATAATTTTGCACCTGCCAGTTGAGAGGAGAACCTAAAAGGCTATACATCCATGCACTACGCACATTGGACACACAGCCTGGTTTATTCTGAGTTCGTCGAACTAACGTTAAAATTATTTTTGCGCCAACGTTCCAACTTTGTTCAACTCGAAATAGTCATCCACCAGCCATCCGAACTTATTGACCATCACACGATAGTAACGTCCCGTCATGATACGGAAATCTGTGGTATAGTAATTTTGAAAAGCCTTGGCCGGAATCTGTTCTATTGTTTCCTTGAAGCTTTTGAACAAAGTCATGGCTTGCTCATCGACATTTTCTGGCTCAAGCAATTCAAGCGTATATGCCGGCACTTGCTCCTTTGAATTTTTCTGTGACTGTGGATTGGCATACAGCAACACGGAGAAAGTTGTCTCGTCTTTTACATTTGAGATGCCACCTACACGCAGTTCATGCAAGGATCCCAATGCACGTGCGCCACTTCCCAAACCGGATGTCCAATTTGGATGATCCAAAAACGTCCCCTTTCTAAATGCATACTCAAAAAAGTCTACCCCAAGTTGCATGTCAGCGACATAATCCCCTCCCACACGTTTACCTTTGTTGAAGATTACCAAGGTAGGACGAGGCGATACGGTGAACCCCATATATTTCTTTGGTGTTCTAAGAGTGACGAAGTCTCCATCCATCCACTCGTCTTGTTTTTTGTTAAGACGTTCAAGGAGTTTGTCCTGCGCAATACCATCCTTATTGATTAGACGATACAGTGGATTGCGTGCGTGCCACACCCATGTTGCCCTGCATTCCTGGACTTTCTTGTTCGGATGATATTCTAATGGGGATTTGAGGACAATACTAGGATCTGCTGTAAGAAATTTCACCGTATCTCTATTCCCAAACAAAGGATGTGTTCCTATGTCATCCTTGTGTTTGTAATAAGCTTCTTTCATCTCCTGCACGCTTACAGAGTCTCTAAAATAATTCTGATGAAGAGCAAGTGGTTCATGTATATGCTGTTGATATTCGTTCCATTTGTCCTCCATATAGGAGAAAGGCATAGTCTCCTGGCCATAAATCCTGCTTACGAACAGGATGCCTAGCATAAGTACTGATATTTTTTTCATGGTGTATAATTTGGTAAAAAAAACTAAGCCTCCTTTATATGCGGTAAAGCAACACATTCTTTATTTAACTCGGTCAATGCTTGCCCAATCATTTTTGTTTTAGTTTGGTGCATGACATGTCTAACGTATGTCTAATGTAAGCTCAACGAATTACAACTTTCCGCCTGTAGATTTTATGATTAGCAAAAACTGTTGTACTTTTTAATTGCTTTCCGATGGCAAAGTTAGCAAATTATATTGTATTGCAGACAACTTTTGCAAGTTTTCTTATTATTGCTGATAAAAACAAACTCTTTCTATGGGCATTGGTTGGGCTATGATGTCATATCTGCCTGTTTCCGACTCTTCCTATGGATTATCACATCAAAATAGAGGCTCTGTTCGTTTGATATAACGGCTGCCCAAAGAAAAAGAATCTTCAGATTGCATTTTTTAGCTTTACCTGACAACAAATAAAGTTTTTGGATACCTTGATGGAAAAATATACGCTTAAATCAGACAAAGAAACCATAAACGACGAACTCAAGAACATTACACAAATGGACATTCAATACACTGGTCTTTCGACAATTTCAATGTAAACACGCTTGGAGCCTTGGCTGCATATTGCTGACACCGGGAAAAAGCTGTGCATCCATGGACTACACACATTGGACGCACAGCCTACTTTATTCTGAGTTCGTCGAACCTACGTTAAAATTATTTTTGCGCCAACATTCTAACCTTGTTCAACTCAAAATAGTCCTCCACAAGCCATCCGCACTTGTTGACAGTCACACGATAGTAACGTCCCGTCATGATACGGAAGTCTGTGGTGTAGTACGCTTTGAAAGCATTGGCAGGAAGACGTTCAACTGTGTTTTTGAAATCCTTGAACAAATGCAGAACAGCCTTGTCTGCCTTTTCCGGTTCAAGAAGTTCAAGCGTATAAGCACTATTTTCATCCTTGCCATCATGGCAAGCATGTAGTAACACCGAAAATGTCTTTTCGGGGAATGCGTAAGTGGCGGATTCCATGCTGTGCATCTTGCCCAACAACAATGCTCCAGAAGACATGCCATAAGTCCAGTCTATGTGTCCTGCGAGCCTCATGGTGCCACGTCTATGTATGGATGCGTATGAGAAAAAATCAGGATAATGCAATTTACTGCCAGATTCATCACACACCAGTTTTCCCTTGTCGTAAATATACAATCGTGGGTCGGCAGAAACCACAACCCCCATGTACCAACATGGGTGCTTCAACGTAACTACATCTCCATTCAGCCAGTTTGAGCGTTCCTTGTTCAGCTTTTCTACATAATCTTTGCGGGAAGTCCCATTCCTGTCCTTTACATCCTTAATGACAATGTCGCTGCCATATTCGTGCCATACAGCATGGCAGTCTTTAATTTCCTTCTTAGGATGACGTTGCAGTGGAGACACTATCATCGTCGAATTTGCTCCGGCCAAACACTGCACTACATCATATTCTCCATAATCCGCTATTCCTTGCTGCACCGTATAGTTCTTGTACTTTGCGAAAGCTTCCTTCATTTCCTCTACGCTGACCCTGTCCTTGAAGATACGTAGGAAATCGGTTGGTTCGAACATCTCCTGCTGTTGATACTCGTTCCACTTGTCTTGAAGAAAAGAGAAAGACGTTATTTTCTGGCCATACATTTCAGCTGTGAAGAGGCAGACTGACATGATTGTAAATAATTCCGTTTTCATTGAGGATTAATTTAGTATTACTAATCCAAAACGAGCATCAAGAAACAATATAACCAACTCATTATTAGCAAAGTACAAAATAGCAACATCTATAAAAGCGAGTTGCATTTGCTTTTTATTGATTATCAATGCTGCATTTGCTCGTTTTGGACATTTCAGTTTAATTATTATCTTTAGAATCCACTAGACAATCAATAGCTCCACAAATATCACCGGCATTGATGAACTGGTTTTCATCTTGCTCGCTCTTTGATGGATCATAGTATGAATATTGCCCTGTATTTGGGTCATATCCTTGAAGGATTACCACATGTCCAACATCGTCACCAGTACGATATATTCCCATTACACCTGTGTTTTCTCCATTTTTGAAAAGATCTCTGATATCGCTGCCTGTTACAAATCCGCTCGCAGCAGAGCCGAACATTTGGCCTATATATTGAGCAATACTTCCGTTAATCTTATCGTCCTTATCATAGAAAATGGGACCAAGTTTGATGTCGTTTTCATCATGAGTACCTTCGTAAGTGCCAAATCCATTGACATATGCATTGCCGTAGTATTGGTAATCATAATCATTGCTGTTATAGAAGTTCTTTCCAATATACTCCATGCAATTAAAAAAGCATTGTGTATCACTTTCTGTGTCGTATCCTCCAACACAACGTTTCATTTCCAGCTGACTCAGACACTCATTGCAGGACAAAGCCGCAAGATTGATTTTACTAATTTTCATGTTTGATTTTTAATGATTTACGTTATTAATATTCTCAAAATATCATTGATATTCCAATCAACAAACATTGCTAATTCTTCATCTATACTGCATATTAATTTGATTTTTTTGCACGCTTAATCATACATCAGAAATAAATGTATTACGCACGCGGTTAATATTAATGTTCATTCTCTTGGGAAATATAGCTATAATTTTTATTGAAGTTGAATACGTATGGATATATGGCATTAATACACTCCACCCCAATAAAACCATTTACCAAACTCAAATCCGCATCTTTGAGCGTCCTACAAGTAATAAAATCTTTATATCGTTCATTGTGGCTTTGCTGTATTCCAATTCGTACACGATGACATCTTTTTTGAAAGTCAGTTCCAAGGAAAAGTCTTTCCGCTGCCAACAGCAATATTTCCACAAAAAACAGACCTTCGTTTATATTCATAATCTCCGCACTTGTTTCCTTACACAAATTATCCACATCGATTGTAGATAATAATTGCCGAACATACTTTTCTATCAGCTGATTCTGTACTGTACCATTCATATACGCAAGGGCAACAGCCAAATATAACCTGTTGATACCATAGTATGGCATGTGCGTCACGATGTATGAACTCCAGAGGCGAATACAGACAAGTATCTTGTTGTTATATAGTCCGAGATCCAATGCTTTCTTAAAATATATGAATAAAATCGGAATGTTATTTATCGCAGACGTATACACATCTTTAGTACAATTGTCAAGTTGCTTGGGCAACTGTTCTTCTAATTTATCAACTACAAGCCGTAGCAAAGCAGCATTAAGCTGGTAAGGTATCGCGCTTCTGTCTTGACCCAAAGATAGCCTTTCCACAAGATACATTAGAAACCCCACAAGGCCGGAAGTACAGCTCATTCCGTATTTTATGCTGTCGTTTTTGAGATTTTTATATAGATACGCATCAATATCCTCCAAGACGTCATCTATGTCGCCTTCAGCATAATTGTTGGCAATCAAAAACATCAAAGCCAATCCTATGCCAGTAAGACCCTTGTCAATTGATAAATCTTTAACATACTGGATTTTGGAGAGGCATTCAGCAAGTAACGCATCTGCCTGCTTCTCAAGTTCCATGTCTCGCGTTTCTTTACTGATAACGTATAATGCAACACATACGCCAATCTTTCCTTTGAACAATCCTACTTCATTAATAGATATCTGCGGGACAAAACCTTTTAAAAGAGCCAAAGTCTGTTTATTCATTATTGTTGTCTTTTACAGTTGAAAACAAGCATCTTTTCTTAAGGACAGCAGCGTCAGCATTAGGTGTAGAACTGTTCAGACCTCTTGGATGCCACAGATGGAATAAGGAACCATGCACTCTGTCTATTTTATAGCCACAATTTACCCATCGGTAGTATCTATCACCATCTTCATATCCCCATCCATAATAATCTTCGTTTTCCTTACCACTTCTGATGTATTTGTCTGTTCTAATAAAGAACGCTCCCCCAACTGGTGATGAACCATAGAGTTCATGCATGTATTTTACACAATCATGCAATATGTTGATGTTACCTCCAGAATGAAAATATATTCTACGTATCTCATCAGTAGTATCCAAAAACTGGTCATATGGATATACTACATCCTGCCCATCCTTAAGAAGTTGTATTGTCTTAAATATCTGCTTCTTGTCAATTATCACATCTACGTCCCATACAGCTATATATTCTGTTTTTACAGTATCTATCATGTTGTTCAGAAAACGTGTACGGTAAAAAACGGAATCAAAATCTTCATTAAACTGATATGACACATTTGATGGTAATAGCCGACGCACAATATTGTTGTTCCATCTACCATATTCCCACAGCAGAATGTTTGAGTCAAAATTGTCGTTTAGATATCTAACGACATGAAGAGTGTTTTCCAAACGCTCTATAGTATCAATCCGAAATATTAACAGGAATGTCACGTCTTTTAGATCTGCTTTGCTCATGTTCTATTAATATTAGTATGGTTATGCGGAATTTCTTCTGACATTTGTAATTTGATCATATTGCTGTACATCCCTTTCAAGCCCATTAACGACTCATGATTACCAATCTCCACAATCCTGCCCTTGTCCATCACCACTATCTGATGGGCATGGCGTATGGTGCTTAGCCTGTGGGCAACTACAACCACTGTCCTGTTCTCGAATGCGGTAGAGAGAGCCCGCACTATCTTCTGCTCGTTTATAGTGTCAAGTGCATTGGTAGCTTCGTCAAGAAACAAGTATTTAGGATTCCTGTATAATGCCCTTGCTATGAGCAATCGTTGCTTTTGGCCTCCGCTGAGGCCACGCCCCTGTTCTCCTATTTCCGTATCAAAGCCTCGCGGCATCTGCTCTATGTCGTCCAGTATCTGTGCCACCCGGCAACAGTGCACCAACTGTTCGTTGTCCACATGTTCGTCATCCAAGACTATGTTGTTGCGTATGGTATCCGTGAATAGGCGCCCGTCCTGCATCACCACACCGCACATATCGCGCCATGTACGCAGGTTAATGGCAGTGAAATTCATATTACCCATGCTGACAGTGCCGTATGATGGCTTGTACAGCCGGATTAGAAGTTTCAGCAACGTGGACTTACCACATCCGCTGGCACCGACTATAGCCGTGACCTTGTTTTCGGGGATGCAGAGGTTGATGCCCTTGAGTATGACGGGTAGATGCTGGGCATACTGGAACACTACGCCTTCCAGTATCAGGCTCTTGTTTTCGGGAAGTATTGTGTTCATCCCCACCGACAACAGTTCGTCCTCGTCCTCCAGTTGGCGTATCTCGTTCATGCGAAGGAAGGAAATCTTGGCATACTGTGCCGATACTATGAAATTGATGAACTGGACAAGAGGTCCGTTCAGCATGCCAAGAATGAATTGGGTAGATATCATTACGCCAAAGGTGATGTCGCCCTTGATGACAGCCGTGGCACAGAAAAATGTGATGGCCATGTTCTTGATATTTTCTATGAACTGCGCGCCCAATGTCTGCATGTTGGTGACTGCAAGCACGCGTTTGTTCACATGATACAGACGCGCCTGTATCTCTTCCCATTTCCAACGTCTGGCACGCTCGTAGTTGTATATCTTTATATCCTGTATGGCAGACACCGTTTCCACCCAATAGCTCTGGTTTTTGGCAACCAGTTCAAAGTATTGCCAGTCCAGTTTCTTACGGATGCTCAGGAACATGAATACCCACAAGACATAGAGTACTGACCCAGAAAGAAAGATATAGAATATGACAGAATTGTAGATCAGCAGGATAATGGAGAATATAATGAACGTCAACGACGAGAATATCAGCGACAGGGAATTGTTCATAATAAAACTCCTGATGCGCTCATGATCCTGCGCCCTCTGCAGTATGTCGCCCACCAGTTTGTTCTCGAAGAATGTGACAGGCAGCTTCATGAGCTTCACAAGATAGTCGGAGATAAGGGCTATATTCACTCGTGCTGTTATGTGCATAAGAATCCAATCGCGCACAACGCTGAATACCATAATGCTCAGCAATATGCAGATATTGCCTACGAGCACCATATTTATGAACCTGACATCAGAAGTGCTTATTCCAATGTCTATTACCGCTTTAGAGATGAACGGCAACAGTCCCTGAAGCATAGTGGCAAGCGTCATGATGCCGAATATGAGAGAGAACTGTCTCTTGTAGGGGACAAAGTATCGCAGTATGTCTAAGAAATCATCGTGTTTCTTCTGGCGTTCCTGTTTTGTCTGCTTGAAGTCGGCTGTTGGCTCAATAGCCAGCAGCACGCCATAATTGCCGTCCTTGGCATACCATCCCTCAATGAACTCCCTCCTGGAGTATTTCACATGTCCCTTGCATGGGTCTGAAACAAAGACATACTTCTCGCTGGCACCATATACCACCACAAAATGGTTGCCTCTCCAATAGATTATAGCCGGAAACGGCACCTTGTATATCACATCGTCTATGGTGCATTTGAGAGCCAAAGTATGCAAGCCTATGGATTCAGCGGCTGCACTGATGCCAAGCAGGGATACACCCTCCCTGGTGATCCCGCACTTGTCCCGCAGATACTGCAGAGAGTAATATCTGCCGAAATGCTTTGCCACCATCTTCAGCGATGCCGGACCGCAATCCTTGGCATCCATCTGGTATTCTGTGGGGAAACTTCTAAACATCATTTTTCGGTATTTGCCTTGAGGTTGTCAAACAGCCGCTCTATGAGCCTACGCTTCTTTGTTATTATCTCTCCTATACCTATGGTCTCGTAGTTGGGTACGATGTGCTTCCCGAAATTAGTGACCATCCCGTTTGGAAAGGCTATCTCAACAAGATACACATTCGTGATGCCGTTGGAGTCTTCCGTATTGTGCGTGAGCCGTGATATGGCATTCACACTCCCCCTGACATATCCGTATTCATCGTATGGATAGTCAGCCAGTTTTACATTCACGTCCTGTCCAACCTCCACTTTTCCTGCACCATGGACAGACAAATACATTTCTCCTATCATCTCATTGTCGTCAGGCAGTACAGAAAACACCTCCTCGCCGTTGCCAATATATATGTTCTCTCGCCAAAATCCAAGGTACTCCAGCTTGCCATCGATGGGAGTTATGAACAGATAGCGTGACTTCCACTGTTCCAGTTCATCGGCAAGGACATTGCCCTGCGCGACGAGTACATTGAATGCGTTACGCAATTCCTCCTCCACACTCAGATCTATCTTTGCTATTTCTATGTCAATGCCGTCTATCTCATAGCGTTTGGTCATTTCTGCAATAGCGTATTCTATACCAGAAAGTTTCTGGTTCAGCAAGCTTTCGTGTTTCCGGTGCAGTTCCTCGTCACTGAGAGCTCCTGCCGAATGCAGTATGCTGTCCCCATGGTATTCATGTTCTGCCGTGGCATGAATAGTGCCATGAAAGGCTATTTGTTCCTTCATCTCGTCAACGACTTTCTGCGCGGAACGTCTCTGGTTTGCAAGGGTGCTACGCATGTTGTCGTATATCCTTGTGTTGCGCAGTTGGTCGAATTTAGCATAAGCCAAGGCAAAGTCGTTATACAACCCTCCTAAAGAACCAAGGGAGAGGCTGTCTGGCAGAGTCAAGGACACGTCAGGACACAGGGATATCCTGCACAAGGAATCGAGCCACATTACATCAGCATAGTCCGCACCGTTTTCCATATACCCGAGGCAATCTCTTTCATGTACATCCGAATTGTTGTGGGCAAGCAGATGGAGGCGGCCGGACGTGTTTGCCACAATACGCACCGGGGCTTTCTGGCCTGTTACGGACAACTGACCAGAAACCGTGTCGGGATACTTTATCACAAAACCAAGTACCAAGGCCGTCAGTACCACAATCGTAACGGTGAGTGAAACGATTGCGCTCCATCCTGTGGGAAAGCGTTCGATTATGTCGGACACCTCTTCAGAGCGAGCCTCCAAATCCGATTTTGTATGTTTCTTGCGTTCTTTGGCCATGTTCACTCACATCTTATGGTTTCCACTAGATTCCTATTTTGGGAGAAATCATACATGGCAAGTGTCCTCAGTTGATAATAATTGGTATATAGTTCGCACAGCACGTCGGTATACTCTTGCTTGGCTTTCAGTTGCTCGTCCTCTGCCGATATAAGGGCAACAACGTTAATTTTGCCGAGTGCAAAGCGCATAGCTGCAAATTCGTATTGACGTTTGGACAGGGCAAAACGCTTCTCTGCCAAATCAAGCATATTGACACATCTATTGTACATACACACGCTCACCACAGTCTTTTCCCGAAACGCATCCATGGCTGCATCTTGTTCAAGGACTGCTGTCTCGTATTCGTTGCGAGCCATCCTTATTCTGTCCCTGTTTGCTCCCCATTCGAATACTGGTATGGAAAGCGTGACAAAGGCTGATTGCTGCTGATTTGGATTCCTGTAGGCGTCGCCTATGGTTCGTGCGTACTGGTTAAGGCCATATGTCAATGATATGTTTGCATTGAAACGGTTTTCCTGTCTTACCGTGTGCATGGCATATTCCGCTTCCAGACGTTTAAGCTCGGTGTTGTGATATTCCGGATTGTTTCTCCTGATAAGGTTTGTCACGTCTTCGCTGTCTAGCGAATCTGGCAGAGTCCCAGCACATGGCGCACTCACATCTATGCACTGCAGTTGCAGTTCCGTTTCCAATATTCTGATGGCATGTGCATACTCTTCCCGAGCCTTTGCAAGGCACATGGAGTTTTCCAAGTACTGCAACTCTATTTGGTTGAGGTCGTATTCCGTGATTTTACCCGCTTTTAGTTTCAATTTGGCATGCCGTACAAGCGTGTCTCCCATGGCACATGTCATAGCATAGTACTCTTTATCCATCTTGGCCACATATGCATCAAGATACATGCGCAGTATGGTCTGCACCTCTTTTGGCACTGCAGAACAATAGTTTTTCAGTGCAACGGCATGCGCCATCTCATTCAGTCTTTTGTTGTAGCGGAATGTTTTCCTACCGCCCAGCAACTGCTGTGTGTAGCTTGCAAACAGGGGACTGGTGCTGAAATTGTTTGCCTTAGATGTGAATTCGCGAAGATAACTCAGGGAACTATTCAGTGAAAGCATACCGCCTGTGGCTCCAATGGTATATTTCATGTTAAGACCTGCGCTTGAAGTGTTGGAAAACTCCTCTACATTATAGTATTCGCCGGTCATGTAATTCTGGAGCATCTTCATGTTGTGGTTGAAGGATAGTGGCATGACATTCATTTCGATGGATGGCAACAGACTCTTCTTGTATATCTTGTATTTGAGCTGCGCATTCTCATACATCTTTTGGTGTATCTGTACATTGCGCGTATTGTATACGTACAAATCCAGAGCTTCGGAAAGGCTGACAGTAATCCGTCCCTGCCCGAAGGCAAAAGCAGAAACGACATTTAGCAACACCAAGAAGAAATGCATTTTGCCTACGTTTTTCATAGTTATGGTGCAAATATACAAATGTGAGCCCGGCAAATTTATAGTCCCCGGAATACTGTTCTACACACAGAACCACCGCTCCACAAAGCCGGATTCCTTCATGGCCGCCGGCAAATCACCGGCTGCCATGAAGGAACATTATACTGTACTGTATCGCTACTTAGTTCCAGGCATCGATGATACCCTTGAAGTCAGCAGCCTTCAAGGAAGCACCTCCAATCAGACCGCCGTCAATGTCGGGCTTGCCGAACAGTTCGGGAGCATTGCTTGCCTTGCATGAACCGCCATACAGAATGCTGGTCTCGTCGGCAACCTCAGCACCGTAC
>CAMWRK010000038.1 GCA_947176655.1 uncultured Prevotellaceae bacterium
GCTCAGACTGTGCAGTACGGCAGGATCGGGACCGGCGAACTGTACTTCTATGGGATATTTTTTGAACATAAGGTTGTATCTCTTTATTTTGGCGTATGCCTCAGGGTACTCTCTGGTCAGATATTCCTGTATGTCATTCTGGCAGCGTACCAGAGCATCCGGACTTTCGAAATCTATAATCAGTTCGCCATAGCTGAGCGACGGTGTGGAAATGGTTCTCACCAGGTTGTACCGTCCAGGAGTACCGCCGATGCTGGCGGTAATGTGCTTTATCTCTGGATACATGATACGCAGTTCGCGCTGCATTCTCTCCAGATCTTTCTGCACACGCGTACTGTTCGTGCCCTCTGGCAGTTTATACTCCAGATAGCACTGGTCATACACCATGTCGGGGAAGAAACCATGGTGCATGTATGGATAGCCTATGGCGGCAAGTACCATCATGGCTACCAATGTCACGACCACCGTTACCCTGTGTCCGAGCAGGAACAGAAGAATCTTGCGTAGCAACTTGTGTGTGCGTGAATCATATATGGCATCCTTGCCTGCGTCTGCGGTCGGCACTGTAGTGCCGCCGAACATGCGGCGTGACATAAGCGGAACGTGAGTAAGAGCCAGAATCCAGCTGAGCATCAATGAGACGGCAAGTATGATAAACAGATCTTTGACATATATTCCTGCCGTATCCGGACTGAGGAATATGGGGAAGAACGACAGAATGGCTATCAAGGTAGCACCCAGCAAGGGCATTGCCGTGCGCCGCGCTATGCGTGTATATGCCTCTATGCCAGGTATTCCGGCTTTCAAATCCACCAGTATGCCGTCCACGATGACGATGGCATTGTCCACCAGCATACCCATTGCCAGAATGAATGCTCCAAGAGAGACGCGCTGCATGGTTCCATCCACATTACCCAGTACAAAGAAGGAACCGAAAACTATGACCACCAGGGACGCGCCTATTATCAGGCCGCTCTTAACGCCCATGAATATCATCAGAATGACAATGACTATTACCACGCTCTCGATCAGATTGAGAACGAATGTGCCAAGACTGTCCACCACGCGTTCCGGCTGATAGAATACCTTGTGGCACTGCACTCCTGTTGGGAAACGGTTTTGGCGGAAATCCTGCAGCAGATCTTCCACCTTGGCACCTACCTTGGTAATGTCCGCTCCCGACGAGGCTGCCACCAGTATGCCCAATGCACGCTGTCCGTCGTAGGTCATGAGGTTGCGCACCGGTTTTTCGATACTCTTTTCCACAACGGCTATGTCGGAAAGACGCAACTGGTCTTTCTCGTGTCCTTGGATGAGCATGCGGCTTATGTCCTCCACCCTGCGGAACTTGTCGGTGACGGTGACGCGTACCCTCCGGTCGCCATTGTCGTAATATCCTGCATACGAGGTCTTGTTCTGGCCGTTCAGAGTTGCCAGTACCTCAGCCGGCATGACTCCTAAGGCCGACATCTTGTCCTGCAGAAGCCTTATCTCTATGCAGTCTTTCTGCCCTCCGTAGATGTCCACCTTGTCGACATTATCTATGTTGAGCAATTCCGACCTTAGCAAGTCGCCGTATTTGATAAGTTCACGTTCGGAAAGTCCGTCTCCTGTTAACGCATAGAACATTCCGTATACGGCACTGAAATCGTCTTTCGTCACAGACGGGGTGACACCTGCGGGCAGCATGGCTTGGGCATCATAGACTTTTCTCCTCAGCCGGTCCCAGCACTGTTCCACCTCATCGTTGGCCAGAGTGCTACGCAACTCCACTTGAATGATGGACAAATCAGCCATGCTGCTGCTTTCGATGTTGTCTATGTCGCCCATGCTGCGTATCTGCTTCTCCAGTACATCCGTGACCTCCATCTCCACCTGATGCGCGTTGGCACCCGGATACGTGGTAACCACCATGGCAAGTTTCACTTTGACCTCCGGATCCTCGAACTTGCTCATGTCGTAGGCACTGATCGCACCGCCGAGAATCAGCGCACCTACCAGGAAATATACCAGTAGGCGATTGTTGAAAGCCCATTTAGCGTAGTCAATCATAGCAAGCCTCCTACATTGGTTTCACTGATGCGTGCCAGAGGTGTCACCTTGTCCCCGTCGTTGATAAAGTGCGTGCCGCTGCTCACTACCAGAGTGTTTGGCTTCAGATTGGCGGACACCACAGCCGTACCGTCCGAATGCAACTGTTCCACCTTCACCTCCTGTCTGCTTACCAGCTGGGTTTGGCTGTCGTAGGCAAAGACATAGCTTCTGCCGTTTTCTTCGATAATCGAGGTGGAAGGAATGCGTACATTGTCAGAACGGATTTCCTCGCCTTTGATGATTATCCATGCCGACATGCCTGGTGCGACATCTTTATTCGGCGCGGCAAGTTTCAGACGCAACGGATAAAGCTGGTTGGTGTTGGCCTCTCCCATCACGCTGACAAACTCCAGCGGCAATATCTGGCCTGGCAGCACATTGAATTCGGCCTCGTATGAGGCGAACGTTTCCCTTTGCAGATAGGCCGGTGCAGGCAGATTGACAAGTATTTCCGGTATTCCGTCGCCTGCTACGCACACTACCGGCATGCCTGCTGCCACAGTTTCGCGTCCCTCGAAGAAGACCGTTTTTACGTATCCGTCGTAGGGGGCGTACAGCCGGCAGTACTCCACCTGATCGCGATGGTTGCGGAGCTTTGCCTCCATTTGGCGCAGGCCATAGCGTGCCTTGTCGTAATTGTTGGCTGTGGCGGCACCTTCTTCATATAGTGATATTACGCGTTCCGCCTCGGCCTTGATCTGTGCATATTCCGCCTCAGTGGCAGAAAGTTGAACCTTGTAGTCGGCAGGATCCATTTCGGCCAGAAGTTGGCCGTATTTCACAAAGTCGCCTTCACGGACATAAAGCCGTGCAATGGTGCCGGACACCTTGAACGATATGTTTGCTTCCTGCGCGCTAACGACACGTCCGGGAAATTCCATTAGTACGGACGCTCCCGCATGGCGCACTGTGTCTATACGCACAGTAGGCAATACACATTCATTTTTCTTTTCATCCCCTCCACAGGCAGAGATTGCCATTGCTGACAAAGTAAGAAACAAAAACCTTTGAATCGTTTTCATAGCATCATAACATTAGTATGTAGCTGTTAGCATTAATCTGTATCCGGATGCAAAGGTATGATATTTTTTCTCTGGCCGAGTGCTCTGTACGGATATATTAATATCTGAAATGCAGGGTATTGCGCATCTTTGCGAAAAGTGTGCATGCGGTTCGCTTTTTTTTCTCAATCGCCCTTTCCGTGTTTCGCCGAACTCATGGGCTTGTCTGTCTGTCAGATGCTGTCAAGAGCATGCCCTATGTCGGCAAGCAGATCTTCGATATGTTCAGTGCCGATGCTTAGGCGTACGGTGGAAGGGTAGATGTGTTGTGCTTCCAGTTCTTCCAAGGTAAGTTGCGAGTGTGTTGTGGTCGCCGGGTGTATGACCAAGCTTTTGACATCTGCCACATTGGCGAGCAGGGAGAATATTTCAAGATTGTCGATGAATGACCATGCCTCTTCCTCGCCTCCTTTCAGCTCAAAGGTAAAGATGGAGCCGCCTCCGTTGGGGAACAGTTTCCCGTAGAGTCTGTGGTCTGGGTGGGATGTGAGTTGAGGATGATTGACACGTGCCACTTTGGGGTGAGCGGCAAGGAAATCAACAACGCGTTTCGTGTTGTAGGCATGCCGTTCCACACGCAGACTCAGCGTCTCCAGACCTTGTAGCAGAATCCAGGCATTGAATGGTGATATGGCAGCGCCCGTGTCGCGTAGTATGACGGCGCGTATGCGGGTTACGAAGGCCGCAGCTCCTGCCACGTCGGCAAATACCGCTCCGTGGTAGCTTGGGTCGGGCTTGGCAATTGTCGGATATTTGTCTGCATTGGCCTTCCAGTCAAAGCGTCCTGCATCTACTATCACGCCTCCAAGACTGGAGCCGTGCCCTCCGATGAATTTGGTGGCGGAGTGCACCACTATGTCGGCACCATGTTCTATGGGGCGTATGAGATACGGTGTGCCGAAGGTGTTGTCCACTATGACTATGGTGTTGTGGCGGTGCGCTATCTCCGCAATGCGGTCTATGTCCGTCACGCTGGCGTTGGGATTTCCGAATGTCTCTATGATGATGGCCTTGGTGTTGTCGCGGAAGGCCGCGTCTACGGCATCGAAGTCGGCTGGGTTCACAATGGAGTAGTCCACGCCCTGTGTCGTCAGTGTGTGGGCTATCAGATTG
This sequence comes from uncultured Prevotellaceae bacterium, assembly GCA_947176655.1. Taxonomy (GTDB): domain Bacteria; phylum Bacteroidota; class Bacteroidia; order Bacteroidales; family Bacteroidaceae; genus Physcousia. The sequence goes on from CAMWRK010000038.1 coordinate 4,269, forward strand.
TATGTCCCGCCGTACAGGTTGTCTGCGGCTACGATGTGGTCACCGGCCTGTGCCACGTTTTGCAGCGCGTAGGTGATGGCTGCCGCCCCGCTGGCAACGGCCAGACCGGCTACGCCGCCCTCGAGTGCCGCCACACGGTCTTCGAACACGCCCTGTGTGGAGTTGGTCAGACGTCCGTATATGTTTCCTGCATCGCGCAGGCCGAAACGGTCTGCGGCATGTTGCGAGTTGCGGAACACATACGATGTGGTCTGATATATGGGCACGGCGCGTGCGTCGGTAGCCGGATCTGGGGTCTCCTGGCCTACGTGTAGTTGTAGTGTCTCAAAGTGCAGTTTGTTCAGTGTTTCCTTTTTCATGATGTTTTTTCTTTGTGTCATGTGTTATGTTTGTGTTGCAAAGGTAGCGTAAAGGAAAATATATCCCAAAGTTGTCGCGATATTTGGAATATATGACTATATTTGCGCTTTTGAACGGAATGATATTCTATGAAAGCGTGCGAAATATGAACGAAACAGAACGTCTTGACCGCATCGACCTGCTCATTCTCGATGCCTTGCAGCACAATTCGCGTATGACCAACAAGGAACTGGCTGCTGCCGTCCATCTTTCGCCGACCCCAGTCTACGAACGTTGGAAGCGTCTGGAGCGCGAAGGCTATATAAGGAAATACATCACCGTGCTTGATGCGGAGAAACTGAACCGCAGTTTCATGGTATTTTGCTGTGTGAAACTGAACCGTCTCAACAGTGAAGCGGCCACGGACTTCACGGAGCGCATAAATGCCATGCCCGAGGTGACGGAGTGTTACAACATATCCGGCCATTTTGATTACATGCTCAAGGTACAGTCGTTCAACATGAAGCAGTACCAGCAGTTTCTGTTAAATGTTCTCGGGCGTATAGACAGCGTGACCTCGATAGAAAGCACGTTTGTGATAGAGGAAACCAAACATCTGTATGGGGTGGGGGTGATTTGATAATTCCGGGAACTGATGCACATGGTGCGTGAGGTGTAAAAATGTTTCACCAGACATTGTTGTTGCCACAGACTTGTCTTTTGCATAATATTGCGTTGAATGCCGTTTATGCGAGTATTTTGCATAATGTCAAGCCATTTGTGACGTTATAATGCCTGTGGTGCACTATTTTTTTATAACTTTGCACGCGAATTAGGAATAATATGGCGCATATATGTCACCGCAGATTATGGAAAGGCAGGACAAAAAGGCACGGTTGCAGATGATTAGGATGATAGTAGGAAATTACCCTGTCGAGAATCAAGAGGAGCTTGCCGTGCAGTTGGGCAAAGCCGGTTTCTCCACTACGCAGACCATGCTCAGCCGTGACCTGAAACAGTTGCGCATTTCCAAGGTTCGCACGCGTTCTGGCAAAAGCGTCTATGCCTTGCCTGGCGTGGTATATTTCGACCCGGTCAAGACGCGCGAGGAACTGAACGCCACAAAATGGTTCTTGCAGTTCAGCGGCAACATGGCCGTGTTGCACACTCCTCCCGGTCATGCTTCGTTGGTTGCCTGCGAAATAGACGAGTTGAAATCGGAACAGCTACTTGGTACTGTCGCCGGTGATGATACGGTAATTATTGTTTTGGCCGAGGAGGCAGACATATTTGTTGTGCGTGAGCATATTATGGAGGTAGTGCCGCAACTGAGGAAACGCAGGTAATGTTTTTCGGAGTCTGCAGGCAGGTCTAATCAGATAATGGTGATGGAAGAAAAGGAAGAAGAGAGAAACAGCAATATCAGGATAGTCGTGGCAGATGCCGTTCACGAGATGTACGTTGACGAGATTCTGCAGACAATACGTGAAGCGGCCAGAAAGCGTGGCACAGGCATAGCAGAGCGCACACACGAGTATCTGGCCACAAAAATGAAGGAAGGCAAGGCCATCATGGCATTGGACGGCGACCGTTTTGCCGGTTTCAGTTACATAGAGACATGGGGCAACAAACATTATGTCACGACTTCGGGACTGATAGTACATCCGGATTATCAGGGCATGGGTGTGGCTCGTCGTATCAAGGACTATACTTTCACGTTGGCACGTCTGCGCTGGCCGCATGCCAAAATATTCTCACTCACCAGCGGAGATGCCGTCATGAAGATGAATACCGACCTTGGATATGTGCCTGTCAGTTTCAACCAACTGACCGATGATGAGGCTTTCTGGCGCGGGTGTCGTGGGTGTATCAACAATGACATACTCGAATTGAAGCAACGCAAGTTCTGCGTATGCACCGGTATGCTTTGGGATCCGGACAAACACCATGGCGAGCCTACAAGTCTGGAGGTCATCAAGGATGTCATGAAGACGTTGGTGTTGCGCGGAATAGAATAGGGCAGGGCGGTTTTTCCTGCTGTACAATACAGACTAATTAACAATAATACGAAATATATGGAGAAGAAGAAAGTTGTGGTAGCCTTCAGCGGTGGCCTCGATACAAGCTACACTGTCATGTATCTGGCCAGGGAGAAGGGCTACGAGGTATATGCCGCATGCGCCGACACCGGCGGTTTCAGTCAGGAACAACTCAAGGCCAATGAGGAGAACGCCTATAAACTCGGAGCCAAGTCATACGTTACTCTTGATGTGACTCACGAATATTACGAGAAGTCTCTCAAGTACATGGTATTCGGCAATGTGTTGCGTAATAACTGCTATCCAGTAAGCGTGTCCAGCGAACGCATCTTCCAGGCCATAGCCATTGCACGCTATGCCCGCGAAATAGGTGCAGATGCCATTGCCCACGGTTCAACTGGAGCCGGTAACGATCAGATACGTTTTGACATGACCTTCCTGGTCATGGCTCCCGGAGTGGAGATTATCACGCTTACACGTGATGGCAACCTGTCACGTCAGGAGGAGGTGGACTACCTGAACAGTAACGGATACTTCGCCGATTTCACCAAACTTAAATATTCCTATAACGTAGGCATCTGGGGAACCAGCATCTGCGGAGGCGAGATTCTGGACAGCACCTGCGGTTTGCCGGAGAGTGCCTATCTGAAGCATCCTACCAAGGATGGCACCGAACTGTTGAAGCTGGGTTTCGAGAAGGGTGAACTTGTTTCTGTCAATGGCACACGCTACGAGGACAGAATAAAGGCCATACAGGCTGTTGAGCAGATAGGCGCGGCCTATGCCATAGGACGTGACTGCCATGTGGGCGATACCATCATCGGCATCAAGGGGCGCGTCGGCTTCGAGGCCGCCGCACCCATGCTCATCATAGGCGCACATCGCTTCCTGGAGAAATACACCCTCAGCAAGTGGCAGCAGTACTGGAAAGAGCAGGTGGCCAACTGGTACGGAATGTTCTTGCACGAGAGCCAGTATCTGGAACCTGTCATGCCGGATATAGAGGCCATGCTGCACAGCAGCCAGCGCAATGTCACCGGCGAGGTCACTCTGGAACTTCGTCCGTACAGTTTCCAGACCATGGGTGTGGATTCTCCCAATGACCTTGTCAAGAATAAGCTCGGTGAGTATGGCGAGACAGCAAAGGCATGGACCGGCGATGATGCCAAGGGATTCATCAAGGTGAGTGCCACTGCGCTCCGTGCATACTATCTGGCACACCCCGATGAAGATCGTCTTCGTTAAACATATTAGGCAGTACCAGGTTTGTTAGAATCATGCCGTGGCGAGAAAAAGCACTGATAAGAAAGTTAATGAGAATACATCATGGAGAAAAGATTTCATCTCTCTGCCACAGACCGTAAGGTAGGCGGTGTATGCGGAGGTCTGGCCGAATACTTCGGGATAGATTCGCTGATTGTACGCGTGGCATTTCTGTGTCTGATATGGTTTGCCGGCTGCGGCCTGTGGGTATACCTTGTACTATGGCTTCTTGCCCCCAAAAGATATTGACGGACTATGGACAGGAAGATACGGGTAGGAATCCTCGGAGCTGCCGGTTATACCGGAGGCGAACTGATACGTCTGTTGCTCAACCATCCCATGGCAGAGATTGTCTTTGCCAACAGTGAGTCTAATGCCGGCAATCCCGTTTGCGAGGTTCACGAGGGGCTTGATGGCGATACAGACCTGAGATTCACAGACACGATGCCATGGGAACAGGTGGACGTGGTATTCTTTTGTTTCGGCCACGGCAAGAGTCGTGCTTTCCTTCAGGAACACGACATACCGCCGCATGTGCGCATTATAGACTTGGCTCAAGACTTCCGCATAGCCGGAGACCACGACTATGTCTACGGCCTGCCGGAGACTCACAGGCAGCAGACCGCAGGCGCAATGCATCTTGCCAATCCGGGATGTTTCGCTACATGCATACAGTTGGCTCTGCTGCCGGCTCTGCATGGCGGCCTTATCAGCGGCGACATACATGTCAACGGCATAACAGGCTCCACAGGAGCCGGGCAGAAGCCTGGAGCCACGACGCATTTCAGTTGGCGCCACGACAATATCTCTGTATACAAGACTTTCACACACCAGCATCTCTTGGAAATCAACCAGACTATCCGCGAGATTCTGCCAGAATATGACGGGCGTGTACTCTTCATCCCGCAGCGAGGCTGTTTTGCCCGTGGCATATTTGTTACCGCCTACGCACGTTGCGAGACTCCGATAGAGCTGGTACGGCAGGCCTATGCCGATTATTACCGTGATGCGGCATTTACACACTTCGTCACCAAATCGCCAGATCTGAAGCAGGTGGTCAACACCAACAAGGCAGTGGTCTATGTAGAAAAGTATGAAGACCAGCTTCTGATGATATGCTGCATAGACAATCTGCTGAAGGGTGCGGTGGGACAGGCAGTGCAGAATATGAACCTGATGTTCGGATTGGATGAGAAGGCCGGTCTGTGTCTCAAGGCCTCGGCTTTCTGAACGGCACGGTACATATCAGCAAACGAACAATACACCTTAATAATATTATACACATAATGAATTTGTTTGACGTATATCCCCTTTTCGATATTGCCATAGACCGTGGCGAGGGTTGCCGTGTCTGGGACGAGGATGGAACGGAATATCTCGACCTCTATGGCGGCCATGCTGTCATCAGCATAGGTCACGCCCATCCGCATTATGTCGAGGCCATTGCCTCGCAGGTGGCTCGTCTGGGCTTTTACAGCAACTCCGTTCAGAACCCGTTGCAGAAGAGTCTTGCCGCCACGCTGGGCAAGGTGTCCGGTTATGAGGATTATCAGCTTTTTCTCATAAACTCCGGTGCGGAGGCCAACGAGAACGCCCTCAAACTGGCCTCTTTCCATAACGGGCGCAAGCGAGTGCTCTCTGCCGAGAAAGCATTCCATGGCCGCACATCGCTGGCCGTGGAGACTACGGCCAATCCGGCAATCATCGCACCAATCAATGCCAACGGCCATGTCACATATCTGCCCATAAACAACATAGAGCCATGGCGCGCAGAGATAGAGAAAGGCGATGTCTGCGCCGTCATTCTCGAGTGCATACAAGGAGTGGGTGGTATACGCATGGTTGAGTCCGCTTTCCTTCAGGAGCTGCATGCCCTGTGTCAGGCGTATGATACAGTTCTCATCTGCGACGAGATACAATGCGGCTATGGCCGTTCTGGCAAGTTCTTCGCACACCAGCACCTCGGTGTACGTCCCGACATGATTACCGTGGCCAAGGGTATCTGCAACGGCTTCCCAATGGGAGGCGTGCTTATCTCTCCGAGATTCACTCCGGTCTACGGACAGCTGGGAACCACTTTCGGCGGCAATCACCTCGGATGCGCCGGAGCCTTGGCCGTTTTGGATGTAATAGAGAGCGAGAATCTTGTGGAGAACGCGGCCAATGTGGGCGAATACCTGATTGCGGAACTTCGTCGCATGAATCTGCCCCACGTGACGGATGTCCGCGGACGTGGCCTGATGATAGGCATAGAACTCGATATTCCGTACAAGGAGCCGCGTACTCGTCTCATTAAGGAAGAGCATATCTTCACAGGCTGTTCCGGCACCAATGTCATACGTTTGTTGCCTCCTCTTTGCCTGACCATGGGTGAGGCATCACAATTTCTGGAAGCATTCCGCAGGGTGCTGTCGTAGACAGTCCGTCAGTTCCTGCATGTACTTTCTCCAAACACGCACACTCACATGAAAAGTTTTCTACATGTTCAAGACCTTGGCGACCTGAGAGTGGCTCTTGCCGAGGCGAAGGAAATAAAGAACGATCGTTTCAGGTACGTAGAATCGGGGCGTAACAAAACCGCCCTGCTCGTATTCTTCAACAACAGTCTGCGCACACGTCTCTCCACACAGAAAGCAGCACTCAACCTCGGTATGAACGTCATTGTGCTTGATGTCAACGCCGGAGCCTGGAAATTAGAGACGGAGCGCGGTGTCATAATGGACGGCGACAAGAGCGAACATCTTCTTGAAGCCATTCCTGTGATGAGCTGCTATTGCGATATTATCGGCATACGTTCCTTTGCCGGCCTTACAGACCGTGAATATGACTATGCCGAGACCGTATATCATCAGTTCGTTCGCTATTCCGGTAAGCCGGTCTTTGCCATGGAGACGGCCACCGTGCATCCCTTGCAGGCTTTTGCCGACCTCATCACCATAGAGGAACATAAGCAGAAGGCGCGTCCCAAGGTGGTACTTACCTGGGCTCCTCATCCGCGCGCGTTGCCTCAGGCCGTTCCCAACAGTTTTGCAGAATGGATGAATGCTGCCGATGTGGATTTCGTCATAACACACCCAGAGGGCTACGAACTAGACCCGCTCTTTGCCGGTGACGCACGTGTGGAGTACGACCAGATGAAAGCCTTTGAGGGTGCAGATTTTGTCTATGCCAAAAACTGGTCATGTCCCGGTGTGACCCGTCCTGCTGATTACGGCAAGATACTGGCTGACTATCATGACATGCTCCACTGGACAGTCTCAGACCGTCAGATGGCTATAACCGACAACGCCCGTTTCATGCACTGCCTTCCTGTCCGCCGCGGCATGATTGTCGCAGATAGTGTTATAGAAGCCCCTACATCCCTTGTCATTCCGGAAGCAGCCAACCGTGAGATCTCCGCTACCGTGGTTTTGCGGCGGATATTGCAGGGCATGCAGGAATAGAGACATAAGCGGATTAGTACATATCTTTTGACACAAATATTATGGGGATGGCAGAAACCATCCCCATAATTGTTAACACTCTATACATGTTAGACAGACGTCATCTTATCACTACTTTCCTGATGGAACCGTCAGTCGTTCTGATGATGTTGATACCGGTGTGCGGGCGGCGAGATGCTGTGCCGTCGAGGTTGTAGTATACGGCATTACAGTTCTTCGTTGGGACAAGGATGTCGCTTATGCCTGTGACCGGTTCATTGTAGTATCTGTTCTCTGTTTCATCATACATTACGGTCTTGCCTCCAAGTACGGGATGTGCATCAACGCCAATTTCCTGTCCGAATGCCTCACCGAGTCTGTAGGCTATTTCGCCTGAGCGCATCTGTTCCTCGGTTACAAGGGTCTGACCGTTAGTGTTGTCGTACTCGAAGATACTGAAGGCATTATAGATATTGGTGAGTGCGGCAGCGCTGCCTACACAGGCTCCTGCAAGGCGTCCGGAAACATTGCCTATGCTGAACACGTTTTCTACGGTGGCTGTGTTGACAGACATTCCTACGATGCCGCCTCCGTTGGAACCGGCAACGATGTTTCCGACATTGTATGAGTTGCTTATCGTCGAACTCTCTCTTGACAGGCTGCCTGCTATGCCGCCAACGTATGATGTGCCTGAGATTTCGGCTAGGTTCACGCAGCGGTCTATGCATGCGTTATCGTGCAGCATGCCTGCTATGCCGCCCACATACTGCTTGGCTGATACTGTGCCGTCTACAGTAACATTGCTTATCTCTCCGTTCTTGAGATAGCCGAACAACCCCTGATATGAAGCCTCGGGATTGCCAATGTACAGTCCGCTTATGCTGTGTCCGTCTCCGTTGAACACTCCGCTGTATGGTATGTTGGCTGATGTTCCTATGGGTGTCCAGTCGTAGTCGCCGAGGTCTATGTCACGGGTCAGGACTGCGTTCTGGCCTTCGGCCTTGGCATTTATATGTCCGGCAAACCATGCAAGTTCGGCACCGCTTGAAAGCTGGTAGATGTTGTCTATGGCCTCAGGTTCGGATACGGTCTTGCCATCCCATGCGTTTTCTGTGGCAATCATTTCCACTGCAAATGTCTGGACACCTTCGGCATCGTCACCTATAATGTAGTCGCGGCGGTAGCAACGGTAGCCTGTTTTTCCGGCGGTGATGCTGTATGTGCCGTATGTGCCTGAATATTCGCCGTTGCTGTCCGGCGTAAGACTTGTGCCATTGAATGATATGTCTACATCGGCATCCTCGACATTGCAGTCAAGTCTGATGACGAACTCTCTGACCGGTGTAAGGGGAATGCGCACGTCTGGAATGGAACCGAAATATGTCTTGTGCGCGATGGCCGTAAAGTTGGGCGAACGTCCTGCCTCGCGGCTTATGTTGCGATGGTTTCCTATCGGGTCGCCATAGCCGTTGACCTGGATGACACCATCTGTCAGCAC
>CAMWRK010000039.1 GCA_947176655.1 uncultured Prevotellaceae bacterium
CGGTCATTTCTCCGGTCTCCTGATTGCTGACAGGACCTGCATACTTGTATGGGCAATATATGAAGCCCTCGTTGCACCAGAGCCCCCAGCTGTTGACGATAATCCAGGCGCCCTTCTCGTCCTTGTCCTCCTCGCCGGCAATGCCGTTGCCGTCCAGGTCGAACTCGATACGGTCGTCCCATCCCACCATGGTTACGGCGTGGTCTACCTGAGTACCCCAGCGGTACACGAATTTCTTGCCCGCCACTCCGGCTGCCACGTTGGCATCCGTCTTGGGGATGTCGCGCCACGTACCAGCCGAGGCTACACCCAGACCTATCAGACCGCCAGCCTTGAAGTCGGTATCGCCGGCATGGTTATACAGCCATGCCTTGGCAGCCAGACGCCCTTCCTTGGTATCCACCGTCAGAGGGTTGGACGTGGGGCGCAGCATACGGTTCGACACGGCATTCATCCACTTGTCATATCCCGTCATCCATCCGAAATAGTCATTAGTCTCTTCCTGATAGCCGAACAGGTCGCTGTATGTGCGTCCGCCATAGGTCGTCACGTTGGGAACGCCGATAAACTCCACAAACTGATCCTTGCCGTCGTTGCCGTTGGTAAAGAGCCAAACGAAATGCGACGGATACTGATTGTCCGGATTGCTGGCACTGAGGTCGCGCAGGGCGTTTATCTCATGTGTGAACATATATCCGATACGGCTGGCACTGCCGCAGGAGCCGCCCGACTGATTGAACACCGGCGGAAAGTACTTGGTATCGGCATTGTTCCAGTATGCGGGCAACTCACTGGCAGCCACCTTGCGCATTGCCTGTCTGCTTTCAGACTCGCCCTGCATGCTTACGTACTTCATCAGGCGAGGCTCCGGAGAATATGCTTTCTGCGGATCTACGTAATCCCGATACTTCTCTCTGTTGACAGGAACGTCCTGTGCGTATGAGCTTGCGACTATTGCGCATCCGGCCCACAAACATAGAGCAATTCTCTTCATAACGATTAATTGTTTTAGGTTAGTTTTGATATGTCTTTGCACACAAATTTACATCTTTATATAGATACTTTCCTGCAATAAACAGTATTTAACACCTATGCCGGATAGTTCGTCCGCAAATATCAAGGCTTTTCCCGACAAGCACAATGGTTTTTAGGTCACTGTTGCCTCTTTTCTCAACCAAAAACAGTAATTTTGCACATAAAACGACAGAGATGGAGCCTAAGCATATACACATCACAGAATATAACTACGCGCTGCCCGAGGAAAGGATAGCCAAGTTTCCCCTTTCCCGGCGCGACACCAGCAAATTGTTGGTGTACAGACATGGCCGCATAAGCGAAGACATTTTCAGCAATCTGCCGGAGTATCTGCCCGGCGGGGCACTGATGGTCTTCAACAACACGCGTGTGGTGAGAGCCAGGCTGCATTTCCGCAAGGCCGCAACTGCCGCAGGCTGTACTCCGGGAGCCCTGATAGAGATATTCATCCTTGAACCGGCTGTCCCGGCGGAATATCAGGAAAACTTCCTCTGCCGTGGCCGCTGTTCGTGGTACTGTCTCGTGGGCAACCTCAAGAAATGGAAAGCCGGCGCACTGCAGCAATGTATCAGCATAGGCGGCGAAAACGTGACGCTATCAGCCTCCAAGGGCGAACCGCACGGTACGGGATACCGGATAGACTTCACCTGGGACAGTGGACACACATGGGCAGAGATTCTCGAAGCGACAGGCGAACTGCCCATCCCCCCGTATCTGAACCGCAAGACCGAGGAAAGCGACCTGACATCCTACCAGACCGTATATTCCAAAATAAAAGGCAGCGTCGCCGCCCCGACTGCCGGGCTGCACTTCACGCCGGAGGTCCTGGAGGCACTGGACATACACGGCGTGGAGCGCGACGAGGTGACACTGCATGTCGGTGCCGGTACATTCAAGCCCGTCAAGAGCGAGGAGATAGGCGGACACACCATGCACACAGAACACATTGCCGTGCACCGGCGTACCATAGAACGGCTCATTGCACACGAAGGAGCCGCCATTGCCGTGGGTACCACCAGTGTGCGCACACTGGAGAGCCTCTATTACATGGGGCTGCTGGCCATGCAGGGCATGGAAGACCTGCACGTGGAACAGTGGATGCCCTACTCGGAAGACACGGACAACGGCATCGACACATGCCGTACGCTCCAAGCTCTGCTCACATACATGGACGAGCGCAACATGGACGTGCTCCATTCTTCCACCAGAATCATCATTGCGCCAGGCTACAGATTTCACATTGTCAGGATGATGGTCACAAATTTTCATCAGCCGCAAAGCACCCTTCTGCTTCTCGTCAGCGCCTTTGTCAACGGAAACTGGCGCAGCATCTACGACTACGCCTTGTCACACGGTTTCCGTTTCCTGTCCTACGGAGACAGCAGCATACTCATTCCATAAAGACTGAACAATAACATCAATATGACCATACTGCAATACGACATGCACGGGATGTTGCCCATTGTAGACGAAGCAGGCAACACCGTAGGTGCGGCAACGCACGGCTGACGTTTCTGTAGCATCAGCGAGATACGTGAGACCATAGGACAAGGCATATTCACACCGAACTTCGTGCAGGAGTTCCCGAAACTTTTTACTTAAACACACATGAAAAAGAAACTCGACATAGTGTTCCTCATAGCCGGCAGCGAGCCTCTGGGCAGTGCAGGAATACAGGCCGACATCAAGGCCATAACGGCCTGCGGCGGATATGCGGCAGGCGCGCTCACAGCCATAGTGGACGAAGACACGCGCCACGTCAAGAGCATACACCATCTGCCGGTAGAACTCATCGTTTCGCAGACAGAATCATTCCTCGGCGATGTCGGGGCGCAGTGTGTCAAGACCGGCGTGCTGCCATCCAAGGCAATAATAGAAGGCGTGGCTGCAAAACTGAGCGAATATCCGGACGTGCCCAAGGTCATAGATCCTGTCATTGTGGACAGCAACGGCGTGAAACTCGTTGCCGACGATGCCATACAGGCATACAGGGAACTATTGTTCCCGCAAGCCACTCTAATAACTCCCAACCGCAGGGAGGCGGAAACCCTTCTGGGCCATCCTCTCGGAAACATAGAGGAGGACATCAGGACACTGTCCGCCGGAGCTTGCTCCGTGGTGATAAAGAGTGTGGAACGCGGCTCCGACCGGCTTGCCGACTATTTCTACGACATAACCACGGACAACGTACGTGAATACCTCAAGGAGCGCATACCCACAAACAACGTCAACGGCACCGGCGACTCGTTCGCCTCGTCCATTGCCACATACATTGCCAAGGGTTATCCGCTGCAGGAGGCCGTGAACCGCGGTGAAGAATTTATACAGAGGGCAATATCTCTCGGGGCGGAATATGTGTTCGGTTCCGGCTACGGTCCGGTGCATCCATGCTTTATGGAAGACAAGGACAAGCATGAAAGGATATACAACTAAACAGAAAACATTATACATGAAAAAGAACATCGAGACACTTTGCATCCACGGCGGATGGAGAGCAGGAAAGGGCGAACCTCAGCAGCTGCCCATCTACCAGAGCACGACATTCCGCTACGAGACCAGCGACCAGATGGCACGCCTCTTCGATCTGGAGGAAAGCGGATATTTCTACACACGTCTGGCCAACCCCACCAACGATGCCGTAGCACGCAAGATAGCGGCTTTGGAGGGTGGTGTTGGTGCTGTACTCACGTCATCCGGACAGACAGCCAGCTTCTTTGCCATCATCAACATCTGCCAGGCAGGCGACCACTTCATCACATCCAACAACATCTACGGAGGCACATTCAACCTCTTCGGCGTCACCCTTAAGAAGATGGGTATCGAATGTACGTTCGTAGACTCGGACTGGGACGACGAGCGCATCGAGGCAGAGTTCCTCCCCAACACGAAGTGTTTCTTCGGCGAGACCATCAGCAACCCTGGCGGACGCATATTCGACATTGAACGTTTTGCCGACATGGCTCACCGCCACGGTGTCCCCCTTATCGTGGACAATACCTTCGCCACACCTGTCAACTGCCGTCCCTTCGAATGGGGAGCCGACATCGTGACACACTCCACGACAAAATACATGGACGGACACGCCTGCCAGGTGGGAGGGTGCGTAGTGGACAGCGGCAACTTCGACTGGGAGGCGCAGCACGACCGCTTCACATGCCTGACAGAGCCGGACGAGAGCTACCACGGACTTACCTACACCACGGCTTTCGGCAAGATGGCCTACACGACAAAACTCGTGGTACAGCTCATGCGAGACCTCGGCAGCATTCCCGCCCCGCAGAATTCCTTCCTGCTGAACATCGGTCTGGAGACTCTTGCGCTGCGCATGCGCCAGCACTGTGCCAATGCCACCAAGGTGGCCGAATGGCTCAGCAACAACGACAAGGTGGGATGGGTGAGCTATGCGGCACTGCCGTCGGACAAGGATCACGCCCTGGCCTGCAAATACCTCCCGGACGGCACCAGCGGCGTCATAGCCTTCGGCCTGAAGGGCAGCCGCGAGGAGGCAATACGCTTCATGGACAATCTGGACTTTATCTCCATAGTAACACACGTGGCTGATGCCAGAACCTGTGTGCTGCACCCTGCGAGCCACACGCACCGCCAGCTCACAGACGAGCAACTGAAGGATGCCGGCATATCTCCCGACATGATACGCCTTTCCGTGGGCATAGAGAACGTGGACGACATCATTGCCGACCTGCAGCAGGCCATGGACAAGATGTAACGACAGCCACACCCCGCCAACCACCATCGCACGGAGACGGAATACATACACACAGCAGATGCCCCTTGCAGAGCCATGCACGCTATGCAAGGGGCATCATCATTCATGCTATAAGGCAGCCCTACCTTACAACCACCTCATCAAGGAAGAGCCATCCGCCACGCGCGCCGCGGCGTGCCGTGACATGAACATAGCGGCAGGGCACGCCGGCATCGAAGGAGGCCGTGAATGTCTGTACCGCAAACGGCGTATCGGTCATGGAGACGGGCATAACCACCGTGCGTGAGGCCAGACTGCGCCCAATCTCACCCTCGCCGGCAGGCACAGCATCGTCGTCGAGAAGCGATACCGTCACATCGGCAGGCAGGTATATCTCGGGACCCAGTATCTGGATGAAAGCCAGCTCCACAGTCGACACGGTATCTGCGGCACCGAGATCCGCCACTATGTCCAAATCCCGGATAAAGCCCTGCCAGCGGCGGTCGTTGTTGTTCCACGTGCCGCACACACCGTCAGTCAGCGTGCTGTCGCCGCCGGCACAGTAATAACTGTTGTACGGACTGCGGTATGTCACTGCGGCACCTCTTGCCTTGTGTCCCACAGTGTCCAAAGCCTCGCGACGCTGGCCGAACTCGTTCTTCAGGTCGAAGGCATTTATTCCGGCACGGCGCATGCTGTCTGCCACCTCCTCGGCTCTGCGGCGGAACGCCTCATACGGACGTGTGCGCCCCATACCTCGCTCGGCAATGGCCAAAGCACGCGGCCACAACTGATATTCCAGCAATTCCGGCGATGGCACATACTCCGTAAAGAGACATGCCTGGATTCCAAGCAGACGCCCGCAGGAAACACTGTCGGCATGCAAGGCACTGTCCAGAGGCATTTCATATATGTGCGACAAGGGACGGTATCCGCCCATAGCCTCGGGCTGCTCCGCAGGACTGTCCTGATAGCTGTCAAGATAGCACCAGTTGGACGGACACATCACAACATCGTGCCCCAGGCGTATGGCCTTGGACGCTGCCTCGGGACTGCGCCACACCATTATTATCTGCGCGCTGTCGCCAGGTTCGTCGGTCAAAGCCTCGTCCCACACAACCATGCGCCGCCCCAGACCTTCCACGATGCTCTGTATGCGACGCATAGCCTCGGGCTGCAAACCGCCTTGTGTCGCCGATTCGTCTCCGCCGACATGTATGTACGGGCCGGGGAATATCTCCGCCACCTCGGCAAGCACCTCGGCCATGAACATATAGGTACTGTCCTTGGACATATCCATTTCCGCATGGTTGTATCCTAACCACGGATAGGCGGCCACGACCTCCTCGCTGTGTGCCGGGAACTCGATCTCGGGCACTATTGTGACACCGCGCTCCACGGCATACTCCACAAGCTCCCGCATCTGCCCTGCTGTATAGTAACCGCCGAATCCGCTTGTGCTGTCCGCGAAAGCCGGGGCGAACCACTCCACTCCTTCCGTTCCCTCCGTGGCACGCAGACGCGAAGCCCACCACTCTTTCCATGTCCCGGCGGTGCGCCATGCGCCCACATCCGTAAGGCGCGGGTACTTCTTTATTTCTATTCTCCAGCCGGCGGCATCGGTCAGATGCAGATGCAGGACGTTCAGTCCGTAGCGCCCCATCAGGTCTATCTGGCGTTTCAGCACATCCACCGGATAGAAATGACGGCTTACGTCTATCATCACGCCGCGCCACTCCAATGTACGGCCAGAGCAGTCTCCGGCCTCGCTGCCGTCACTGTTGCGGCACATCACTCCGCACGCACCGGCCAATATAGCGAGAACGCCAAACAACATCGCATTTATCTTCGTCTTCATTCTGTTTATCCCTATATATTATACGTTATCTCTCACAGGTATGCCTCCGCGAAAAGAGCCGTGCACTTCCCCCACGCCTGTCATATCCATTATCTGTCTGTAATTCTCCGCGCTCACCCCGGCACCGGCCAGAATCTTCAGCCGTCCGTCCGAAGCCTTCACAAGTTCCGCCAGCACCGGCATTCCCTCGAAAGCAGAGGACGCATGTCCCGAGGTCAGCAGACGGTCGCAGCCAAGGGCGATAATGTCTTCCAGAGCCTGCCGCATGTCGCGGCACACATCGAAAGCACGGTGAAAGATTATTCCCAAGGGGCGGACGCTGCCGGAAGCAGCGGTAAACGCACGTGCCGCCTCTATCCACCCGCGGCACACAGGCATGTCTACTTCTCCCTCCTTCGTCAATGCCCCTATGACCACGCCGTCGGCACCTTCTTCAAGAGCTACGCGTATCTCGTCGGCCATCTGACGCACTTCGTCCGCATTATATACGAAATCGCCATCGCGCGAACGTATCAGCACATGCACCTTCACACCTGCGGCGTGGCACTCGGCAACGGCCTGCCTCATATCCTCCCGCGAGGGAGTCAGACCGTCCAGTTCCAGATTCCGACACAGTTCTATACGGTCGGCACGGCACCCGATGGCGCGGCGCACAGCGGACATATCCGGGCAACAGACTTCTATCACTGCCATATTCTCTTCCTCCCCGACGCTTATTTCACTACCAGCACATAGTCCACAGCGTCGATGTCCTCCGGCAGCACCACGGTTATACCGTCGCGCACCTTGCCGAACTTCACCTTTGCACCACCCGTGAACTCAGTCACCGACTTCACCTTGCGCGTCAGCGGCAGATGCAGTACGCGGCGTCCCTCACTGTCCTTCTCCACCTGATCGGGAGCTATGACGTGTATGTACAGCCTGTCGCCATTGCGGGTGCTGACGCCCCACTTCTGCGGTTTGATGTCGCCGGCTTCTGTGCCGTAGATTGTCTCGCCGTATGCCGATGTCCATTCTCCCAGTTCTTTCAGTCTCTGACGCGCCACGGCAGGCAGTTCGCCGTTGGGCTGCGGCCCGATGTTCAACAGCAGATTGGCACCCTTTCCCGATGTGCTCACCAACAGGCGTATTATGTCAGCGGTACTCTTGTAGTCCGTATCCACCACCTTGTAGCCCCACATTCCGTTCATCGTCTGGCAGGTCTCCAGCGGCAGACGGCTCACCTCGGCGGCCTCCTTGGCAAATCCGCTCGTCATCTCGCCGGGCAGATCACGTTCGAATATCTGTATGTCCTCGCCGGGCATGGGGGCACCGTGATGATTGTTGCCTACGAGACAGGCCGGCTGAAGACTGTGTATCAGCTCATACTGCTCCGGCAGCTGCCAGTCGAAAGGTACGCTGTCCTCCTCGTGGTCCCACCAGCCGTCGAACCATATAGAACCTACGTCGCCATACTCCGTAAGCAGCTCCGTAAGCTGCCTGTTCATGAATCCGTAGTACGACTGCCAGTCGCCTGTAGCCGCTGTCTTGCCACACTTCGTTCCGGTGCGTCCCATAGGATAGTCGTCGCGCATCCAGTCCAGATGACTGTAATACAGATGCAGGCGTATACCCTCCTCGCGGCATGCCTCGGCCAATTCCTTCAGCACGTCGCGGCGGAACGGAGTTGCTTCTACGATGTTGTATTTGCTCTGTTTCGTAGCCCACATGGAAAAGCCGTCATGATGACGAGTGGTAAAGCAGATGTATCTGGCTCCAGCCTCCTTGATGTCGCGCACCCACTTGCGTGCGTCGAAACGGTGCGGATAGAAAGCGTCAGCAACCTTGGCATATTCGTAACGGTCGGGAACAGCATTCTGCAAGTACCACTCGCCCTGCGCATACATGCTGTATATGCCCCAATGCAGGAATATGCCCAGTTTCATGTCCCGGAACTCTTCACGGGATTTCAGGTTCTCCGCCGTTGGAACGTAACAAGTCCCAGTCTGCGCAGTGACAAGAGAGGCCAGCGACAGCAATGTGGCAAACAATGTCTTTCTCATATTCATAAATTCTTTAAATCAATTGGCATCCGGACGATAATTCCGTTGACATACTCACAACCCCTGCACGCTTGTAGCCGAAGCATCCTTGTCCGAATCCTGAAGATTCAGCAGGTCGCGCACAGCCCGGTTCTCGCTACGGCGTGGTGTAATGTCAATAACGGTGTTCTCGCCGGACTTCACATTAACCGTTCTGTACGACGCCAATACGTCGCCGCCATGCAGACGCGTACCGGTCACAAGCAGATATGCCCCTTCCGGCAGTTCCAGACCGTTGCGGAACGGATTGCCGAGCGTCTGATCCTCATCGTCAAAGTTCAGCTGCTGCGGACGACCGTCAGCCAGAAGCGCTACGGAGAAGTCTGCGAAATACCTTACCGAATCAGGAGCCTGCACCGTCAGCATGCCCATACCCGAGGTGTTGCGTGCGGCTGGAGTGCAACCCTCTACATAGGCGTGTCCCGTAGCGTCCAGTTCTGCCTTCATGCCCAAAGCACGTGCGCCGGCCACCTTGAACACCTCCAGGCTGCGCGAGTCCGTCACTCCATGACGTGCCACAGACACGGCACTCATATACACCTGTGTGGGGTTTGATGCGTTGTCCACCGTGATATTCCCGTCCACCCACTGCAGCCATCCGTCCGGAGTAAGTCCGGATGGGAGCAGTTCCGCCAGCGTCTTCATGTATGGACGCAGGGGTTCATTGCCAACACGCGTGGCACTGTCCATCAGAGCCTCCGCTGTGACATCTCGCAAATCCTTTTCGCTCAGTCCGTTCCCAAGATATGCACGTGCGGCATCCCTGTCGGCAGAAGCGTCTATGAAAGCCTTTATCACCTGCCAGTTGCTGCGGGACTTCACAAGCAGTTCATCCTCGCCATGATAGAATCTCTCGCGCTGTCCTGCCACACGTATGCTGTCCTCGCGCATCAGGCGGCGTCCGTTCTCGCTTACAGTGTCCACTATGCTTCTGTCGGGTTCGGGCAGCGAAGACACCGGCGCATGCAAATCCACCTCCATGCCGGTAACGGTCATTCCGCCTGGCACAGGTGTTATCGTCACCTCCTCTTCTGCTGCAGGAACATAAGCCACATTGAAAGCATCTCCAGTGCTGACCCACACCATCAGGTCGCCGTAGCCCGTCGTCAGCGAGGCCGTACCGTCGGCACCGGTCTGCTGTGTGGCTATGGGATAGAACTCGGCATAGTTGTATACGCGGAAATCCACCGTGGCATCGGCAACGGGTTTGCCGTCGGCATCCGTAACCTTCACCTTCAGGTTCTTTGTCGGGGCATACGTAGGCAGGCAGTTTATCTCCGCAAAGCAACGGTTGCGCCCCAGCACTTCCTCGCCGCCGTCATAGTCGGCGCCGAAGACGCGCGTATGCACCAGCATGGCACGCGATGCAGCCCAGTTGAACCAGCCCTTGTCCAGGACGGCCTCGGGTTCGCAGGCACCCATGAAGCGCCACCTGCCGTTCCTGCCGTCTTCATCGGCCACCCATACCTCCACCCATGCGTGGTTGCTGTCAGTGTGCGACCAGCGCGGACAATAGACCTGACGCGCCGGTATTCCGACAGCCCTCATGGCAGCCACCGTGAACGTGCTTTCCTCGCCGCACCGTCCTATGGCACTGGCCATGGTGGCCAGCGGAGGCGACGTGCGGCCATCGCTGGGCTGATAGCTCACCTTCTCGTGACACCAGTGGTTCACCTCCAGAGCGGCTTCCTCCATGGTCATGCCGCTAAGGCGAGGTGCCAGTTCTGCGTATATTACGGTACGCGCATCGTCCAATGCCTCGTTGTTCACGCGGACAGGCACCACAAAATGTCTCCACTCCGTCTCCGGCACCAGGCGTCCCCAAGGCATCTCGCGGCGGGCACGCTCCGACATGGCTACCTGGCGCTCCCAGTATTCACGGGAATAATCCACACTGTCCGACAGAGGCATGTATCTGTACAGGAATGCCACATAGTCGGTCTTCTCGCTCTGGCATGCTCC
This sequence comes from uncultured Prevotellaceae bacterium, assembly GCA_947176655.1. Lineage (GTDB taxonomy): Bacteria > Bacteroidota > Bacteroidia > Bacteroidales > Bacteroidaceae > Physcousia. Next base: position 10,643 of record CAMWRK010000039.1, read on the forward strand.
CGCCAGCAGCAGGGTCATGCACAGGATTGTTGCAGACAAAAAGTGTCTCATGGTAATATAATTGTGTTTGATTCGGTTTGTTCTTCCTGTCATGTCAAATTTGGAAAGGTTAAGTCAGTCACTTAAAAGCAGCAAGATGTCAGCGTATGAATTTCCTGCCGTTACGTATGTACACTCCGTGACCGGCGGCACCGTCAGCACGGCGTCCGTCCAGACCGTACACGGCATTGTCGTCTTCGCCATACGCTTCCACACCCAGCATGTCCTCTATGCCCGTACCGGTATTGTCGCGCACCAGAATGTCATCCATGTACAGGCGGCAGTCAGCGGAGAACGTTATTCTGGCTTCACCCGTGCCGCTCACCTCGGTAGAGAACTCTGTCCATTTGCGCGATGTCAGTTCCACGGTGGAGGAGGACAGGGTGACATCGGCGTTGTCGGTGGAGAGGTTCAGTGTCATGGTGCCTTCGGCGACAAAGGGAGCGACACGGAAACTCAGCGTGGTACTGCCATTGAAACGTATCGCAGGCGACACGAGATCGCATGGGGCAGTGTTGCCGACCCTCGCACAGTGACGTCCGCCGCTCACATAGTCGGCCTGCCACCCATCGTTGTCAGGGCGGAAGGCACCGATAGCGATACGGTATGTGGTCCAGTTGCCGTCGTTGCCGCCCTTGGCGTTGCAGTCGTCGAAGGACTCGGCAAAGAGCAGGGTTCTGTCGGCAACACACGGGTTGCCCAGCACAAAAGACATTGTGCCGTCTGCATGGCGGCGTATGCGGTTCAGGCGCATGTTCATCATCTTGCTGCCGTCGGTATTAGCATTGTGCAGCGTGGCGGCAGGAATGCTGTAATTGGAAAGCACGTTAAGGTTTCCGTACGGATAAGGGTCTGTTCCCTCATTGCTCTTGCTCTCGGTATTGTCGGCATGGAAGATTGTCAGCCTCTGGTGGTCGTTGATGCCGTCCAGATACGTGTTTGCGGCATTGTAGATATCAAAGATTGTTTCGTCATAGTCCACGTGCAGTACCAGCATCCCCTCGCCGGGCAGATACCTGTCCCATCCGCTCCTGGTGCGGTACTCCAGCATGTAGTATTCGTTGCGGAATCCAGGATTGTATATGACATATGACTGTCCGCCATCGCCAAGAGGAGCCACGCCCTCCACCACGGCATCGCTAGTCAGTTCCACCGGTTCCAGCCATCCGGCCATCATCCGCTCCCAGCCGGTATAGCCTGCAGGGGTGTAGCCGTCGTTGTTGTAGCTGCCGCTGTTCATGATGTCCCAGTTGCCCATACCGTAGAACGTGGCCGCGTTTCCGCTGTTGCCCGAGGTGTCGTAAATGTCGGGCAGACCCAGACAGTGCGAGAACTCATGGCACAGGGTGCCTATGCCTGCCGTGCGCCCGTACTGGTTCGTCTCGTTGGAACAGGCATACGTGTCTATGGTGATGCCGTTCCTGACCACCGGTCTGTAGCTGGCCGCCTTATGATAGCGCAGATTGAACTTGTGAGGCCAGATGGTGTTGTCCCCGGCTCCTGTGGCCTGTCCGCCTCCGGCATATATGAAATATACCTGCTCCACCTCGTTGTCTCCGTTCCAGTCATAGTCAGCCCAGTTCACCTGACCCTCCACCATGTTTATGGCGCTCACCAGCATGGAACCTACATTCACGTCGGTCTCGCCGTTGTCGCTGTCGCCGCCGTAGTAGGCATAGCCCGACGGCATCTTAACGGGTCCCACGACATCGAACGTAAGGTCGAAGACTCCGTTGCTCTGGTCCAGGAAGTAGTCGCGCACGCTTCCCTGCTGCTGTCCGCTGGCAAAACCCTTCTCGTTGGCCATCCTGTCGTAGTACTCGCGCGGAGAGTTCATGGAGAAACTCTTGTCCTTGAACTCAACAAGGATGATAAGCCCCTTCTTGCTGCCCGTATACTCCGCCCGTCTGACAGCCGGAGCATACCGGCGCGCCCTTGCAGCATCCATGTCAATACCT
>CAMWRK010000040.1 GCA_947176655.1 uncultured Prevotellaceae bacterium
GTTACTTTGGTGCCCGCAAGAATGTTTGGACAGTAGCCAAGAACACTTGGGAGAAAGGTCTGACCTATGCTTTCCGCGACCGTCGCAACAAAAAGCGCACTTTCCGTGCACTTTGGATTCAGCGTATCACCGCTGCAGCCCGTCTGGAAGGTCTCAGCTACAGCCAGTTCATGGGTCTGTTGCACAAAGCAGGCATCGAGATTAACCGCAAGGTTCTCGCTGACCTCGCTGTCAACAATCCTGAGGCTTTCAAGGCTATTGTAGCCAAGGTAAAGTAAAGGGTTAAAGGAGGAAACAAATCCAAAATCGCAACGCCCACCCTTGTGAAAGGGCGGGCGTTGTCTGTATAGAAATATATGATAACAGCCAGCATAGTTACATACAACGCACACCTTCTGGACATAGAAGCCATTCTTCGCTCGATAACAGCATCCCCTATACGCAAAGTATGGATTATAGACCACAGTGACGAGGTATTCACCTTGCGTGAAGAGTTGCAGCAATACATGCACCGGGACGAGGATATACGCGCACATATACAACGTGGATTCCAGATAGAGTATCTGCACGAGGACAATACCGGATATGGCCGCGGCAACAACAGGGCAATACGTCTGGCAATGGCAGAAGGAAGCCTGTACCATCTGGTTGTGAATCCGGATGTATGGTTTTCGTCCGATGTGATACCGACTATCTGGAAATACATGGAGGAACATCAGGATGTCGGGCAGATTATGCCCAAAGTACTGTTTCTGGACGGAAACATACAGCCGCTGGCAAAACTTCTACCTTCCCCTATCGACATGTTTTGCCGAATGTTCCTTCCGGAATGCATGTTTGCAGCACGGAACAAACGCTACGAACTAGCACATTCCGGATATACGAAGACCATGAATGTACCGTGTCTTTCCGGATGTTTCATGTTCCTCCGGACAAGTGCTTTACAGGAGGTAGGACTTTTCGACGAAAGGTATTTTATGTATGCGGAGGACTTTGACCTGACGCGACGCATACACCGCCACTTCCGTACACTTTTTTTACCGCAGGTATCCATCTACCACAAATTCAGCCGAGGCTCACACCGCAGTTTCCGACTGTTTGCCGCCCATACAATAAGTATGATAAAGTACTTCAACAAATATGGATGGTTCTATGACAGTGAGCGTCGCCAATTCAACCGTCAGATACTTCAAGACATAAAAGAAACGATATCATAGGCACAACAGGAAACAATGAAAGCTGCTCTTTTATTCATAAAACGATTGGGGCTCGTCATAAGCATGCTGCTTGGTGCCGGATTCTACCTTCTGTATATAAACATCGATGCACTGAGAAGTACGCATGCCTTGGCCGGCAAGATAATACGCATATCACAGCCTTCACTGCTCTTCATGATGCTGTTGCTGACGTTTCTGAAAGTCAAGCCTTCGGATCTGCAACTTCGTAAATGGCAGATTGGCGGACTGTTACTGCAAGGATGCACCTGGATTATGGGCACTTTGATACTTGCGACAATACCAATGTCACAGGTGTGGAGACTTGGTGCGGAAGGATTTCTGCTGTGCATGATCTGTCCGACGGCCACAGCCGCCGCCGTAGTGACAGGAAAGCTTGGAGGAAACCAAGGGTCGCTGACAATGTACACTATTTTAGTAAACCTGATGGTGTCACTGCTTATACCTTTCATGATACCGCTGATATACCAGCAAGGCGATGCCACGTTCTGGACAACATTCCTGCAGATAATATTAAAGATATTCCCCCTTCTTTTCTTTCCATTCGTGTGCGCAATACTGATAAGACGTTTCATGCCTGGCATAGCAGAAGTACTGATAGGTATACCGAATGCGGCCTTCTACCTGTGGATGATATCACTATCACTGGCTATCTCTGTCAGCGCAAAAAATATGCATCAAAGTTTCATGTCCGGAGACGGGATATGGCCACAAGCCGCCATTGCGACAGGTAGCCTGATAGCCTGCATCATACAATTTTCTGCAGGAAAATGGATGGGCACACATATTGGCTGCTACCCAGGAAATGAAGAAATCAGTGCCTCGCAGGGACTCGGCCAGAAGAACACCGTCTTTGCCATCTGGTGCGGCTATACGTTTATGGATCCGCTTAGCAGCATTGCAGGAGGCTTCTACAGCATCTGGCACAACGTATACAATTCGTACCAACTGACGAAAAAGAAGTAATCTGGCGTACATTTCCTGTTTACGTTAGGTCTGACCAAATGAGCAGGATCAAACTTACCAGAACATACCATAGCGAGAAAACGCACTTTTAAGAGCGCTTGACGGCAGCCATGCGTTTCATGACTGCCGTCAAACATTATATCGGACTTATACGAAATCTTGTTTACTGCCCTACTCCGCCACACCAATGATGTCGCGTACTGAAGCTATACCATGATCTTCCAACCAATCATTGATTCCATCTGCCACCTTGACAGAGACAGCAGGATCCAGGAAATTTGCAGTACCAATCTCTATGGCACTTGCCCCGGCCATAATAAACTCTATGGCATCCGCAGCATTGGATATGCCGCCAAGCCCCACGACAGGGATATTTACAGCTTTGGCAACCTGATACACCATACGCAATGCCACAGGCTTGACACACGGACCTGACAATCCTCCCGTTCCTATTGAAAGAGTACGGCGACGCCTTTCTATATCAATAGACGTACCCATAAGCGTATTTATCAGACTAACTGCATCCGCCCCCTCATCCTCAACAGCCTTGGCAATGCTGACGATATCTGTCACATTCGGAGAGAGCTTCACGATAAGCGTCTTGCCATACGCCTTACGGACAGCCCGAACCACCGAGGAGGCACCCTCCGTCGTAACGCCGAAAGCCATTCCGCCATCGTGCACGTTCGGGCAGGATATGTTCAACTCAATGGCATGTATATCCTCTAACGCCCCTATACACTCTGCACAGCGGGCATAGTCGTCGGGAGAAGAACCGGATACATTCACTATCATCTGCGTGCCTATCTTCCGTATCTTGGGGTATATGGTCTCGCAGAAATACAGGACGCCCTTGTTTTGCAGTCCCACGCAATTAAGCATGCCGCTTGGTGTCTCTGCCATGCGCGGATAGTCATTGCCCTGACGCGGCAGGAAAGTAGTTCCCTTGACAATAATACCACCAATTGCAGCAATGTCCACCACATCCTGAAATTCTATTCCATATCCGAAAGTCCCGCTGGCTGTCATCACCGGGTTCTTGAGCACCAAAGCTCCTATATTGGTAATCAGATTTGCCATATCGTTATTCCCATGTAAGTTCGTTTATATCAAATACCGGTCCATCGGTGCATACGCAGACATTGCCACGTACGGTCTTTTCCACACAGCAAAGGCATGCACCCAATCCACACGCCATCATATTCTCCAAAGAGACCTCGCACGGTATGGAATTAAGCCTCGCATACCTTGCCACGGACTTCATCATGGGAGAAGGGCCACAGACAGAAATGCGGTCAAAATGTTGCTCGGAAAGTATGGAATGCTGTGTGACAAAGCCTTTCTCCCCCATGCTGCCGTCCTCCGTCGTGACGTACACATCTCCTACTTTACGGAAATCATCCAACTGCAGCAACATACTCTCACTGCGTGCACCGAGAAGGAACGCCGGACGCATGCCCAACAAGCTCATCTGAGCACCCAGATACAGCAACGGAGCAGTTCCAACCCCGCCACCTACAAGCAGATGCCGCTTTTGAGGACTGACAGGCATCGAGAAACCATTACCCAATGGCAGAAGCGCATTGAGCACATCCCCTTCCTGAAGACATCCCAACGCACGGCTTCCTGCTCCAACAAGCTGCACAAGGAACCATACCTGATTCTGCCTCGTATCAACATAATTTATGCTAATAGGGCGACGCAAAAACGTCTCCTTGCTACCGTCAACACGAAGCTGGGCAAACTGTCCGGGCATCATCGGGGGCAACTCAGCCTGCGGATCTGTACATTTTAGCAATACAAAACGTTCTCCCAAGACCTCACGGGAAACTATCCGCAAATCGATTATATGCTTTTTCAACGCCATATACTTATACATTATTAATTAATACCATGTAAAGTTACGAAAAATAACGGACGCGAAGCAGCATAGAAACGGGAATTTTTAGCATTAGCATGCAAAATAAACCCTAATCTATGACACTATGGTGTAAAAGTCTCATAGGTACCATCGTCAAAAAATATCCTAATCTCGGTAATCTTACGCTGTGGTTTGTCAAGATATTTCTCTATATACTGTATCTGCGGTACCTGCATTGCAGGGGCTGCATTAGGTAGCTGACCTTGAGGTGTCGCACCAGGATAGCTGTGCTTATCTACAGAAGCGGTAACATTGGAGCGTTCATCATGATGGCCAATGGAAGCATCCGTACCGGAAAATAAATCCGCCTGCCCGTAAGCATCGCCACGTCCATTAGGCAGCTGTTCCTCGTTAAGGCTCACATCCTGCGCCCCAGTATACATCTCACCTTCGCCGAACATCAACCAAGAGATATTGACCTCAGGGAAACGTTCGTGAATGGCACTCACTGTAAGATTGGTAGGGCGAGTACGCCCGTTGAAAATTCCTGACAACGTGGCCTCAGCAATACAAAGCTCAGAGGCAAGGGACTTTTGTGTCATGCCCTTATCCAACATTAGTTGACGAATACGTTCTTTCATTGAATACACTTATAAATTCAGGCCATACCATGACATCCATTACAAGATAACCATATTCTGGCGTTATCAATACCGCAACAAAGATATAAATTTATCTTTGGAGTTGCAAATATCTACAATATAAATGTGAATTACACACCTCGAATACCCAACTGCACTTTCTGTTTACATCTGTATATTCTATGCAAATGCCATGAATCATCACACTTGTAAATTCATTACTGCACAACACATTCATGATTAAAGTTGTATGGTGCAAACTTATATGACTACCTTATTGTTTTTTAGGACATTATGATGTGTGTCATTGCATCTGGTGTTGAAAACATCACTACACTATGTACCTTGGCTGTCATGTCTATACCATTTCTTCATGTTTTTACGCAATTTATCTTGTTATATGCATGGGTATTAGGTACTTGGTACAGAGTTTTTCTCCTAGCTTTTTTATGCATTTGTGTAATGTAAATGTCCGCGTTCATGTTTTGTTGCCGCGCTCTGTATGCGAATTTACATTTGTGTTTGCCTATATAATCCTTGTCCTTTATTTAGTTTTATGGTATTTGCGAATGTAAATGCCGCACTTCTTATATCTAATGCAGCTGTAAATTTATGTTAAATCCGAATCATCGTGCCTGCAGTGATTCCTTTTACAACAAGAATTTAATTCTCATGCACAAGTATATACACGAGTTTGCAGACGCGATTCTCAGCGACCACAAATGTGCATTAATTCGTTAAAGTATAGGAATATGAGCCGTAAAATAATGGATATATCCAGAAGACAATATAGAAAAATCAGGCCTCGCAAACAAGGCCTGACTTGATATTATACGCTATAAATACTACTCTACAATACGATAGACAAGCTCCAGAAGCAACTCTCCATGCGGGGTTTTACATCCTCCTACCCCTTTCCCCGCGGCATCGGTTTCACGTATCTGAGAAAGAATGTCCATGACACGACGACCTGTATACAATCTCATGGCAGGCATGACCTCGTTGCGGACTTTCCACTCCGGCTTGCCCAACCATTGGGCTATCCCACGCTCCGTTTTGTCCGGACTGTAGTAGGCCAGCATCAGATCGGAGAAAAAAGAAAACATCAATGACAAGGTTACAGGCAAGGCAAAAGAGCGTGGGTTAGTGCCAAAATATTTTACTATAAGTACCGCCTGAGATTTTCGTTTTTGTGCAAGAGCCGATATAAGTTCAAAATTATTGAAGTCCTTGCTCACCCCGGTTTGGGATTCCACAAGAAGTGCCGTAACACGACTTTCCTGCTGGGGCATCGCTATTAACAATTTATCCAGTTCCGCTGACATTCGCAACAGATCCGTACCGACATGCTCCACCAGCATCTGAATTGCTTTGGGCTCTATGTCCCTGCCATGCGACTTGAGATAGCGTTGTATGAATGATGGCAAAGAACTTTCGTATACACGTTTGCTCTCAAGAACCACTCCAACAGCATCAATGGCCTTATACAGCGGCTTGCGTTTGTCCAGATTGCCATTCTTGTTACATATCACCAAAACCGTACTTGCGGAGGGATTCTTGCAATATGCCACCAATGCATCATGTGCTGTACGCATCTGCTGAAACTCCCGCACGATTATCACCCGATACATCCCGAGCATCGGGAACTGCCGGCATGAATCCGCCACGCGCACTGCATCGACATCACTGCCGTACAACAATTCCATATCAAAATCACGGTTAGCCTGCGGCATGAGTCTTTCGGTTATATATGCCTCCAAGCGATCGATATAGTACGACTCCTCCCCCATCAAGCAATACACAGGCGCTATCTTGCCCGACTTTATATCCTTTGCTATTTCTTCGTAAGTCACAATTATATATCTAATAGTCAAACTTCAGATGACGTACAGTCTTTTTCTCACTCTTTATCATCTCCAGAGCCTCTATGCCTATCAGCACGTGTGTGCTCACATAATTGCATGTCACCTCCGTATCGCTCTCTGAAGTTTTTACGCCATCGGGAGTCATAGGATTGTCTGAAACCAGCAACAGCGCTCCGGTAGGAATGCGATTGGCGAAACCGCAGATGAAGAGCGTCGCCGTCTCCATATCCACCCCCATGGCACGTGTTGTCCGCAGATACTTCTTGAAGTCTTCGTCGTACTCCCATACCCTGCGGTTTGTCGTATAGACAGTGCCTGTCCAATAGTCAAGCCCCATGTCGCGTATTGTGGACGATACGGCTCTTTGCAGCATGAAGGCGGGCAGAGCCGGCACTTCGGGCGGGAAATAGTCATTGCTTGTCCCCTCGCCCCTGATGCCTGCTATGGGCAGTATCAGATCTCCGCGCCGGCTCTTGTGGCTCAGTCCACCACATTTGCCAAGGAAAAGGCATGCCTTTGGTTTTATGGCAGACAACAGATCCATAATAATTGCAGCATTGGGGCTGCCCATACCGAAATTGATAATGGTTATGTTCTCCGCCGTTGCCATGCGCATGTTCGAGGAATAGTCAGGCTTGGGCAATCCGAAATGCTCACAGAATATATCCACATAGTTATTGAAATTCGTCAGCAGGATATATTCTCCGAAATCCTCCAATGGATGGTTGGTGTATCGCGGAAGCCAATTTTCGACTATTTCTTGCTTGGTTTTCATCGCTTTTCGTTATCTTTGTCCCTGCAAAGATAGCTAAAAAGTATGAATGGGCAATATATGTCCGCCTCTTTTGAATGTTTTTCAGACAGCGATGCTTACACTGAATCTCCCTGACACCGACATACGTCTGGAGCGCAACGGCGACCGTCTCCAAATCTGGGATTATGTACGTATGCGCTGGGTGGCACTTACGCCTGAGGAGTGGGTGCGCCAGCACTTCTCGCATTGGATGACCGAAGGTCTCGGCTATCCTCTCGCGCGCCTCGGACACGAGATAAGCCTGACGCAGAACGGCATGCAACGCCGTGCAGACGCAGTATTCTACGGCAAGGACGGACGGCCGCTGGTCATAATGGAGTTCAAGGCTCCGCACATAGCCATCAGCCAGAAGACTTTCGACCAAATCAGACGCTATAATCTTGTCCTACAGGTTCCCTACCTCATCGTAAGCAACGGAATCAGGCATTTCTGCTGTCGCACGAGCAGCGACAGGACAGAGTTCCTGAAGACAATTCCACATTATCTGGAAATAGAGAACCAGTAAACCGCTGCCGGCCCAGTAGCAAAGTAGCGTGGATAGCACTTGTGCTCTGCTGATAAGACTTTTTTATTAGAAAAATTATTACACGTTAGCATTGTGGCCGGTTGGATTTGGCTGATGCCCCCGATATAAATGTTCTTGATTGTGTATAGGACAGAGGAGACGTGACATACCCTTGTAGGGTTTCAATGCTCAAAACGTCTCTAATCCTTCATGCTATCTTATTTATATATCATTGTACTACAAGATGTTACCACAATATATAGACATACTGTGCGGACACGTATATGCGCCTCATGCCCTCCTGTGCCAGGTATCTCGCATACCCCTCAAAAAAGACATCACGGTCTTGGGGGCGAAAGACCGTGGTCTTAAGCGTTAAGACCGTCGGTCCTAACGCTTAAGACCACGGTGTCTAAACCTTGACATCACGAGGACGCATTTGGGAGAGCTTAAAGAAGCATAGGAGAGACCGATTCTGCCCCTATAGGGATGGCCGGTAGCATATTGAAATATCCAAACAGAAAGTGCCGGCTTGACAGGACATGCACTTATCCACACTGATTTGATACTGACACGAGAATACCATATATATAATGTATTAGCCATTCTGCACTAACTATCCCACAGCCAAGAGATACAAGAAAGGGATGTACCGGTTTCGGTACATCCCTTTCTTGTATCTCGCTCCGCATCCCCGTATGTATGCACGAGCCGTCAGGATGCCTGCGGCCTGACGGCGGAACGTAGAGGCTATTCCTCGCGACGTCTGGTGACGCGGCGGCGGCGCGGCTTCTCGTCGGCAATCTTCTTTTCGAGTTCCACTCCTGCCAGTTCGGGGTCGACAAGGATACGACCGCAATATTCGCATACGATAATCTTCTTGCGTGTGCGGATGTCAAGCTGGCGCTGGGGCGGAATCTTGTTGAAACAGCCGCCGCATGAGTCGCGCTGGACGTATACCACGGCAAGACCGTTGCGCGAGTTCTTGCGGATGCGCTTGAAGGCACTCAGCAGACGGGGCTCTATGGTGGCCTCCACGTTGTGGGCCTTCTCCTTCAGTTTCTCCTCCTCGGCCTTTGTCTCGCTGACAATCTCCTCCAGTTCCGTGCGCTTTATGTCAAGGTCTGTACGACGGTCGGCAATGATCTGGTTGGCCTTTATCAGTTCCTGTCCACGAACCTCCAGAGCCTCCTTGGCCTCGCCAATCTTCTTCTGATTCAGTTCGTTGTCCAGACGCAGATATTCTATCTGCTTGAGGAAGTTCTCGTATTCGCGGTTGTTGCGCACGTTCTTCATCTGGTTCTCGAAACGCTCTGTGTCGGCGCTGTTCTTCTCAATCACGCCCTGACGCTCGGCGATATCCTTCCGAGCAGATGCAATGTCGTCGTTTATCTTCTCAATACGGGTCTCCAGACCGGCAATCTCGTCCTCCAGATCCTTGACCTCCAAAGGCAGTTCGCCACGCAAGGTCTTGATCTTGTCAATCTCAGTCATCAGTGTCTGCAACTTGTAGAGGTTCTTCAGTTTGTCCTCCACGTTCAGTTCAGCAGGGTCTTTAACTTTTGCCATTTAATATAAATAATGTATAGGGTTAGTATTTATCTCCGTCTTGTACAAAGGCATGTGCGGGAACTCCACGGCCAGTATGTCCTCCAGCAACTCCACCGTGTAGCGTTCGCTCTCGTAGTGTCCCAGCACGCATATCAGTATCTCCTCGTCGTGCCCCATGCAGGTGTGGTATCGCATCTCGCCTGTCAGGAAGGCGTCCGCCTCCTGAGCCAGAGCCTCGCCAAGGAGGTCTTCTCCGGCACCGCCGCATACGGCCACGCTCTGGACCGGACGGGGCAGCACGCTGTTGTGCATCAGGCAGGCGCAATGGAACACTTCCTTCACCTTGTCCAGGAAGAAACGGCTGTCCATCGGTGCGGACAGGTATCCCATCACCCCGCACTGGCCTATCGGTGTCACGTCTATCAGTCCCAGCCTTTCGGCTATCTTGTAGTTCACTCCGTCCTCGGCCTTGTCCAGATTGGTGTGGGCGCTGTATATGGCGATGTCGTTCTGCACGGCCATACGCACCACACGCTGCACCTGGGTAGCGTCGCTCACCTGCCTGAGGCCGCGGAAGAGCACCGGGTGGTGGCTCACGATGAGGTTGCACCCGAGTTCCACAGCCTCGCGCATCACCTCCTCGGTCACATCCAGACACAATAATGCCCCTGAAACCTCCGCCTCTGTCAATCCTGTCTGCAGGCCGGCATTGTCATAGCTTTCCTGCAGCGGCAGAGGCGCGAAATGTTCAAGGGCGTCGATTACTTCCTTAACCTTCACGCTCATCTATATGATATGTTGTGTTTGGTAGAATTCCGGGCGCAAAGGTAAGAATTTTCTTGCACACAGGGAAACAACGCACACTTATTTAGTGCCTGAACATCAACTTTTAACACTTTTGCATCCCCGCCGGTGTCTTTTTTATTACCTTTGTTACATATATAGCAAAACCAAAGCACACACACACTCATGGAAAAATACCTGCCTGCCGAATGGCACACACAGGAGGCCATACAGCTGACATGGCCGCACAGCGGCACCGACTGGGCCGGGACGCTGGAGGAAGTCACCCGCTGCTACACAGATATGGCACGCGAAATAGCACTGCGCCAACAGCTGTGGATAGTCACCCCGCAACCGCAGCGCACGAAGGCAACGCTCGAGGCCGGACTGCCGGGCAAGGCTCTGGCCAACATCAGATATTTCCGCATAGCAAGCAACGACACCTGGGCACGCGACCACGCCTTCATCAGCCTCCTGCGCGAGGACGGTGTCAGGGAACTTCTGGACTTCCGCTTCAATGCCTGGGGCGGCAAGTTCGAGGCCGGGCTGGACAACGCCATCAACCGCGAGTTCTACGAACAGAACTTCGCCCGGGAGAGGGCGAAGAACATCTATGTCTCCCAACTGGACTTCGAGCTGGAAGGCGGTTCCATAGAGAGCGACGGACATGGAACCATAATGACCACAGCGCAGTGCAACCTAAACAGCAACAGGCGTACCTCCCCGGGCCTCTCCGCCTGCGACGAAGAGGCCATCGGAGCCGAACTGTGCCGCCGCCTGCACGCACGGCGCATACTGTGGCTGCACCACGGCGGACTGGAGCGCGACGACACCGACGCGCACATCGACACCCTGGCACGCTTCTGCCCCAACGATACGATAGTCTACGGCGAGGGATGCCCCGAGATGCTCCGCGAGCTACAGGGCTTCCGCACACTCGACGGAAAACCCTACCGCCTCATTGCCGTGCCCCCCTACTACGCCAACTTCCTCATCATGAACAGGGCCGTCCTGCTCCCGTTCTACGAGGACACGCAGGCCAACCTCAGAGCCAAGGCCACGCTGGAAAGCGTCTTCCCCGACCGCGAAGTCGTGGGGATAGACTGCCGCATCCTGCTGACGCAGAACGGCAGCCTGCACTGCTGCACGATGCAATACCCCTCTGCAGGAGAATAATCCCACCTCCCTCGCACACAAACACACCGCCACAGACATCAAACGACCGCAAAACAATACGAAACATGAAAATAGGAATCATACAACAGACCTGTACGGCAGACCCTGAGGCCAACAAGCGGAAACTGGCCGGCAACATACGCGCCGCCGCCGCCAAGGGAGCCGAACTCGTAGTGCCTCAGGAGCTGCACAACTCGCTATACTTCTGCCAGACGGAGGACACAGACCTCTGCTCCCTGGCCGAACCCATCCCAGGCGCAAGTACGGAGTTCTACGGCGCGCTGGCACGCGAACTGGGCATCGTTCTGGTGACAAGCCTCTTCGAGCGCCGCGCCGCCGGCCTGTACCACAACACCGCCGTGGTCATGGAGCGCGACGGCAGCATTGCCGGCATCTACCGCAAGATGCACATACCCGACGATCCGGCCTACTACGAGAAGTTCTACTTCACCCCCGGCGACCTGGGCTTCCGCCCCATAGACACCAGCGTCGGGCGGCTTGGAGTACAGGTCTGCTGGGACCAGTGGTATCCCGAAGGTGCGCGCCTCATGGCGCTGCAAGGTGCCGAGCTGCTCATATACCCCACCGCCATAGGCTATGAAAGCAGCGACACGCCCGAGGAGCAGGAGCGCCAGCGCGAGGCGTGGACCACGGTGCAGCGCGGCCATGCCGTGGCCAACGGCCTGCCCCTGATAGCCGTGAACAGGACGGGGCACGAGCCCGACCCATCGGGACAGACCGCCGGCATCCGTTTCTGGGGCAGCAGCTTCGTGTGCGGTCCGCAGGGCGAGTTCCTGTACCGCGCGCCCATCGGGGAAGAAGCCGTGGAGGTTGTGGATGTCGACATGAAGCGCAGCGAGAACGTCCGCCGCTGGTGGCCGTTCCTGCGGGACAGGCGCATAGACGAGTTCGCCCCGCTCACCAGGAGGTTCATAGACTGACTCTGCACACCACATCAAGGGGACACAAAGGAAGGTGCGCCTCCCGAACCATACGGGAGGCGCACCTTGTGTATCGTGCCGTGCCGCAAAGGGCGGGCGCGGCTATCTGACTATCACCTTCCTGCCGCCCGCGGATGTAGATGCCGCCGCGGGCGGGGGCGGTGCCTTGGGGCAATGTGTGTGGAAA
>CAMWRK010000041.1 GCA_947176655.1 uncultured Prevotellaceae bacterium
AGGCATTGGAAATACCTGCCGGCTGCACCGGTTCCATAGTCCTGAACAGGGCTTTCGGCGACCAGAACGCCTTGGCCGGACTGGAGGAGGGTGTGGCCATAGACATAGACCAGCCTCTGACACTGACCTTGGACGGAAGCAGTGTATACGTATTCAATGGTCTGGACAGCGCGGCTCCCATCGTGGCTGTGGAGAGTGTCACCTTTGATAGTGACAGATACGAGGTGGAGGAAGGCTCTACGCTTGCCATTGTCGCCACAGTGCTCCCGTCCGATGCCACTAACAGGACGCTGGACTGGACTTCCGACAACGAGGCTGTTGCCACCGTTGCTAACGGACTGGTTGTGGCCGTAGCCCCCGGCACCGCTACAGTGACTGCTGCCGCTACCGATGGCAGCGGCATGGTGTGCCAAGCACAGATTACCGTCACCGAAAAGGTCGTGCCTCCATACGGCATAAACTTCGACAAGAACATATCATGGCCGGCGGCCAACGGACGCGCTCTCAGCCGGATAGTCTTCGCTCCAACCGAAACGCAGACACAGACACTGGACATTGAATCGTCTACAAAACGCTATCTTGACCTTACCGGAGACGAGAACATGACACTTTACTGCACACCGGGTGAGGTCATCAATGTGACGTTGACGCATTCCGGTTCGTGGATGCACGGATATGTCTACATAGATTTGGATAACGACGGACAGTTCAGTTTCCGTGACGGCAGCACCGACCAGAGCGGTACCGACCTGGTAAGTTTCTTCTTTTACAGCGGTTCTTTCAATAACGATGCCAGCGGCGTGAACTCCCTTGGTGTACGTATTTCCGGAAACGGACGCAGTCCCGGTGCCTCCATTCCTAGCCCCGCCTTTAATGCTCCTGGAGAGGAGGGTACGTACCATATACGATTCAAGGTTGACTGGAACAGTGTGGATGCGGGCGGACAGATGGCTGCTGACGGGACATGTACTGGCACCAACGGCATACTGGCCAATAGCGGTACTATCGTGGATGCTTTGTTGCGTGTGGCACAGCCTGACGGCATAGGTTCCGTGGAGGAGGGTAGTGACACCGGTGCCGGTATACTCTATGATATGAGCGGACGCCGGGCTGTCGGAGGCAATGGCGTATTTGTCCGTAATGGCAAGAAAATCATAATTTAAGGATTATTGGGAGTAGCTGTTCTGCATTAGAGGACAGCTACTCAAAATATTTAATGAATATGGAACTATACCCCAAACTTATTATGGATGCACTGGCCACGGTGAGATACCCCGGCACAGGCCGGAACATCGTGGAGATGGAAATGGTGGAAGATGACCTGCGCATTTCCGGCATGCACGTGAGTTTTTCGCTCATCTTCGACAAACCCACCAATCCTTTCCTGAAGTCACTGGTCAAGGCTGCCGAAGCTGCCATACATGCCTATGTCTCAAAGGAGGTGGAGGTGGAGATAAACACCAAGACGTTGCAGGCACCGCGTCCCGATTTGCCCGACCTCCTGCCGAGTGTCAGGAACATCATTGCTGTCAGCAGTGGCAAAGGCGGTGTGGGCAAAAGTACCGTGGCTGCCAATCTGGCCGTGGCTTTGGCACGTATGGGTCACAGAGTGGGGTTGCTGGACTGTGACATCTTCGGCCCCAGTGTTCCCAAGATGTTCGGCATGGAGGATGCTCGTCCTTACAGTGAGAACATTGACGGGCGTGATCTGATAATGCCTGTTGAGAAATACGGCATCAAGGTGCTGAGCATCGGCTTCTTCGTTGACCCTGCCACCCCGACTCTTTGGCGTGGCGGCATGGCCTCCAACGCTCTGAAGCAGCTTATCGGTGATGCTGCCTGGGGTGATTTGGACTATTTCGTGCTTGATACGCCTCCGGGAACGTCAGACGTACATCTCACTCTGGTCCAGACGTTGCCCATCACCGGTGCCGTCATTGTCAGCACCCCACAGCAGGTGGCGCTTGCCGATGCCCGCAAAGGCATAAACATGTATACCAACGACAAGGTCTGTGTACCCATACTCGGTTTGGTTGAAAACATGTCATGGTTCACTCCCGAGGCTCACCCCGATGAGAAGTACTACCTGTTTGGCCGTGACGGTGTAAGGAACCTCGCCGAGGAAATGCAAGTTCCCCTTCTCGGACAGATTCCCGTAGTGCAGAGCAGCTGCGAGAACGGTGACGGTGGCACTCCCGTAGCCCTCTCTTCCGACAGCATCACGGGGCAGGCCTTCCTGCAACTTGCCGCCCGTGTAGTCACAGAAACAGACAGGCGCAATGTTGAGCACGAAAAGACCAGAATCGTGGAAGTGAAGAAGTAGTGTGGAATACGGTTTGTCTGAACCTACGCAAACTATGTAATGGCTTAGAGGACGATTGATGTCTTGATGCCAAATCGGTCATCGGAAAGTGCACTTGATAACTTTCTGATGACCGATTTGCGATTATCCGTCCCGGAATCGCGTTGTTACCGGAGCGTCTTCATATTGGCTCAGTAGCGAACCGTGGGGATGAGATACGTGTTCTGTTGACAATTCATTCACAAACATATCCTCTAATGCTAAGAAAGTTTGCTGGGATGGAGTCTATTTCTTTGACTGTTCGGACACCATCCATTCCGGATGTCTTTTTATCTTCCATCCGAATATGGCGTGGACGACGGACATGATGGGGGAGAGCAGGCAGAAGAAGGTGTAGGGAAGATAGGTGAGGGTGGGGACACCGAGGACGGTGGCCTGTGTCATGCCGCATGTGTTCCAGGGGATGAGTACGGAGACTACGGTGGCGGAGTCTTCGGTGGAACGGGACAAGAGGCGCGATTCATAGCCCTGTCGTGTGTATTCGTCCTTGAACATGTTGGCGGATAGTATGATTGAGATGTATTGGTCGCCGGTAATAAGGTTCATGATAATGCCGTTCAGTACCGTGGCTCCCACCAGCCCGGCGCGGGTGCGTATGAGCTGTCGGAATATGGCTTCGAGGAAACTGCGCAACATGCCGCACGCCGTCATGGCTCCGCCGAATATCATGGCACAGAGAATGAGCCAGATGGTGTCCATCATTCCGGCCATGCCTCGTGTGGAGACCAGGTTGTCCAGCAGGGGCACGCCCGTGTCTATGGATGTCGATGTGGCCAGAGTGGTTACTATGCCACGGAAGAGGGTGACGAGAGTGTCCCCGCTTGTCGCGGCTCCGCCTATTCCCATGACGATGTGCCTTTGCATCAGTACTGCCATGGCCATAGCCATAGCAGAGGAGGCGAAAAGTACTACGAGCGATGGAACTTTCCTGTAAATCACGTATGCCGTTATGGCAGGAACAAGCAGCAGCCACGGCGTTATGCGGAAGTTGTGCGACAGAGCCGTGATGTATGTGTCCGGATCTCCGGCGGCATTCGCGCCCGTCCAGATGCCTGCGATACCGAATATCATAAGGGTGATCAGGAGGGTGGGGGCCGTTGTCAGCATCATGTAGCGTATGTGACGGAAGAGGGGAGTGCCGCTGACGGAAGATGCCAGCACAGTGGTGTCCGACAGTGGCGATATCTTGTCGCCGAAATATGCCCCCGATATTATGGCTCCGGCTGTCCATCCGTCGGCTGTTCCCAATGCGCGGCCTATGCCGAGCAGGGCTATGCCTATGGTGGCTATCGTTGTCCAGGACGATCCGGTCAGCAGCGACACCATCGCGCTGATGATGCAGGCCGAGACAAGGAAGACGGCAGGGTGTATGATACGTATGCCGTAGCAGATGAGTGTGGGGACTATGCCGGACACCATCCATGAGGCTGAAAGCATGCCTATGAGCAGCAGTATGCAGACGGAAATGGAGATGTCGCGTATCTTCTCGGATATGTTGTCCTCTATGGTTCGCCACTGCACGCCGCAAAACGCCATGCCCAATACTATGCATACGGCAGTGGAGGTGAGCAGCGCTATCTGCGAGGGGCCGCTTAGGGCATCGCTGCCGAAAATGGCGATGGTGGCAGAAAGCAGTGATACGAGTGTCAGAAACGGAATGGCGCTGAGCCATGCCGAAGGTTTGGGCGTAGGGGCGCTACTGTGTGTAGGGTTTTTCATCTGCCGCTGTCGTTGCCGCTACGTTTGTTGCGTCCGTAGCTGCGGTATTCGTCAAAGGGAATCTCCACGTCCGGTTCCTTGAGTTCGCCCTCGTGGGGCAGGCGGAATGCCAGATATTTGATGTCAATGCCTCTGGAACGCCACATTTCTTCATAGTATGTCTGCCGCGAGCGCGCCTCTGCCGTGTCCGTTCCGGTCTCGCCGTACAGGCTGCGTGTGGCCGTGACGGGTACTATGGAGTTGGCTTTCAGCATCTCCTCAGTATATGTGAAGAGGAAGTTGGAGTCGGTCTTCAGGTGTACCGTGCCCCCGTTCTTGAGAATGCGGCGGTAGCGTTGCAGGAAGTACGTGGAGGTGAGGCGTTTTGTGGCTTTCTTCATCTGCGGGTCGGAGAATGTGAGCCATATCTCCGACACTTCGTCGGGAAGGAAGAACTTGTCGATGAACTCGATGTTTGTGCGCAGGAAGCCAACGTTCTTCAGTCCCTCCTGCAGTGCCTCCATGGCACCTGTCCACATGCGTGCCCCCTTGATGTCCACGCCTATGTAGTTGTTGTCAGGATAGAGCCGGCTCATGCCTACGGTGTATTCCCCGCGACCGCATCCCAGCTCCAGGATGATGGGGTTGTCGTTGTGGAAGAACTCTTTGTGCCAGTCCAGAGGTACGGGCGTGTCCCCCGGGCGGTACGGACGTTCCACCACCAGCGGGTTGGCCGCCATGTCCGCGAATTTTGCAAGTTTGCCTTTACCCATGCCTTATCTCATTCCGAATGTTGTACCGCCTATGTTCTGCCCGTCGGCGAATATCTCCACACGGTATTGTCCGGCGGAAAGGCTCTCTGCAATGTCCCAGTATACCGTTACGGTCTGTTCTTCTCCGGTGTATTCTATGTCCTTGGCTATGCTGTATTGCAGTTCGCGGTTTTCATAGGTGAATGTCCCTCCTTGGGTAAGGACGCTTCCTGTCGGTGTCGACAGACGGACATAGATGCTGCGCATGCCGGTCTGTGTCGTCACGTTGCGTGCCACGGTGAAGGATATGACGAACTTCTTGGCCTTGCTGATCTGGTCTGTGGCTTTGCCGCGCTTGTTGTGAGCCACGGCGGATATGCCGGTGGCGTTCAGCTGGCTTGCTATGGCCACCTTGTCCACGAGTTCCTCGTTCTGTGTGGACAGGTCGGTAATGTGTGCCCTGGCCTGCTGGTTCTGGTTGCGCAGGTTGTCATTGTCGGTTCTCAGAGCCTGGTTTTCGCGGTTGAGCGAGTCTATCTGCATCACATAGTCCTTGAGTATGGCGCGCAGTGTGGCCAGTTCTTTCTTCAGTCGCATTATCTCTCTTGCGTCTTCGGCCTTTGTCCGGCGCAGTTCGTCCAGAAGTTTCTGTACGCGTTCCTGCTCTATGGCAAGCTGGCTGATGAGAGAGTCGTTATTGATCTGCGTCATCATCTCGTTGTACTGCATGGCGAACTGCTGATACTCGTTCTCCATCTCGGCCTTGTCCATCTTCAGCACCTCGATCATCTGTTCGTTTTCCGCCTGGCGGGTCTGCATTCTGTGGAAGGCATATATCAGTATGCCGGCGAGGACGATGCACAATGCAGCAAAGACGATAATCAGCGTTTTCTTGTTCATATTCATGTTGGTTTGTCAGGTTATTGTCAATCAAGTGCAAAGGTACAAATATTTTTGAAAATTTAGTGTGGTACATGTCGTCACATTAACATATAATAATGTATATGCATGAATGTTGCATGTCAGCAGAAGATGTGGAGGCAAACCTTGAACAGGCCCATGTATAGAACAGCATGTTTATCGTGTTAAAAAACACGAAACGTTTGGTGCTCTGCACATAGATGATTTTTTTTTGTGTGTGTATGGTAAACTTATGATCATAAAGATGAAATCTAAGAAAAAGCAGAGATTCGCTCTGAAATATGCAGAGGGCATGCTCGTTGACAAGCATCAGAATGTAGTGAAGTTCTATTTGATTGATGCCGAGGCTAAAGTGTTGTGGTTGGCGTGCTTTTGGGAAACTTTTTCTTTGGTTTTGTTGGGATGGTGCTTTAAAATCAACCAATTACAACGTAATATAGAAAACTTTCCTGTTTTGACTTGGTGAAAAGTTGATCAAAACGGGAAAGTTTTTGCTTGTTTGCTTGTGTGGTTTTTCCTAATGTCGTATATTTGCATCGCCTTTTCGCCGGCAGGGACAGACCCTGAGTCAGAATCTGCCGTCAGGCATGCAAGACACGAATATAAATACATTACCCCTATTTATCGTATGATACAGACAGTAGTAAAACGTGATGGCCGTATTGTCGGCTTCAATGAACAGAAGATAGCCGCTGCCATCCGTAAGGCGATGCTTACGACAGATGCCGGTGAGGACAATGAACTTATCTCAAAGATAACGGACAGAGTAAGCGTTAGAGGCAAGTCGCAGATGACCGTGGAGGAGATACAGGACATGGTGGAGGACGAATTGATGAAGTCCAGCCGTCCGGATGTCGCCCGTATATATATAAAGTATCGCAGCGCGCGTACCATAGCGCGTAAGGCGAAGACACGTGATATATTCCTGGAGATTATCAATATCAAGAACAACGATGTCACCCGCGAGAATGCCAACATGAATGCCGACACCCCGGCCGGCATGATGATGAAGTTCGCCAGCGAGACAACGAAGCCTTTTGTGGATGACTATCTGTTGAGCGATGAGGTGAAGGATGCCGTGAAGAACAACTATCTGCACATCCACGACAAGGACTACTATCCCACTAAGTCCTTGACCTGCGTGCAGCATCCGCTGGACCGCATACTGAAGTACGGCTTCCAGGCAGGTCATGGAGAGAGCCGTCCGGCCAAGCGTATAGAGACAGCCTCCATACTTGGTTGTATCAGCATGGAGACGGTACAGAACGAGATGCACGGAGGGCAGGCCATTCCGGCCTTTGACTTCTATCTTGCTCCATACGTGCGCAAGAGTTTCATAGAAGAGGTGAAGGTGCTTGAGGATTTGAATGCCGAGGACTACAGCGAGTTGTACAACTGTGAGATAGAGGATTTCGTGACCATTCCTCTTACCGGTCTTGCCGGCAGGGAGCGCATACGCCAGCATGCCATCAACAAGACGGTGGAGCGCGTGCATCAGGCTATGGAGGCTTTCATACACAACATGAATACCATCCACTCACGCGGAGGCAACCAGGTGGTGTTCTCGTCCATAAACTACGGTACCGATACCAGTGCCGAGGGGCGTTGCATAATCCGCGAGTTGCTGACCAGCACATACGAGGGTGTTGGCAACGGAGAGACGGCAATCTTCCCGATACAGATATGGAAGAAGAAGAGAGGTGTCAGCTATCTGCCTACGGACAGAAACTACGACCTGTACAAGTATGCCTGTAAGGTGACGGCACGCCGTTTCTTCCCCAACTTCATCAATTTGGATGCTCCGTACAACTATCACGAGAAGTGGGACATCAACGATCCGGAACGATATAAATGGGAGTGTGCCACCATGGGTTGCCGCACGCGTGTCTTCGAGAACAGGTTCGGCCCCAAGACAAGTATCGGACGCGGTAATCTGTCTTTCTCTACAATCAACATCGTTAGACTGGCCATAGAGTGCATGGACATCAAGGACAAGGATGATCGCATAGCAGCGTTTTTTGCCAAACTCGACCACATTCTGGAAATCACCGCACAGCAGCTTCATGACCGCATGGAGTTCCAGAAGACCGCCTTCGTCAAGCAGTTCCCCCTGCTGATGCGCGGACTGTGGATAGGCAGCGAGAATCTTTCTCCCAATGACACTATCGCTCCCGTCATCAACCAGGGTACTCTGGGTATAGGTTTCATAGGACTGGCGGAGTGTCTTATAGCTCTGACCGGCAAGCATCACGGCGAGAGCGAGGAGAGCCAGGCTCTGGGTCTGAAGATTGTGACATATATGCGCGACCGCGTTTTGGAGTTCTGCGACCGCTACCAGCACAATTACAGCGTGCTGGCCACTCCTGCCGAGGGACTTTCCGGACGCTTCACCAAGTTCGACAAAAAGAAGTTCGGCATCATACCCGGTATTACTGACAAGGACTATTATACCAATTCCAATCATGTGCCCGTGTATTACAAGTGCTCGGCCTTGCACAAGGCGCAGGTGGAGGCTCCGTACCATGCGCTTACCGGAGGCGGCCACATCTTCTACGTGGAAATAGACGGCGATGCTACGCACAACCCGGAGGCCGTCATGAATATCGTGGACATGATGGACAGATTCAACATCGGTTACGGTTCTGTCAACCATACGCGCAACAGATGCATGGACTGCGGCTACGAGAATGCAGAGAAGACAATGCACGAGTGCCCGAGTTGCGGCAGCCACAATGTTGACCGTCTCCAACGTATAACCGGCTATCTCGTGGGCACTACCGACAGATGGAACAAGGCAAAGCTGGCGGAACTGAACGACAGGGTGATACATAAATAAGACCGTGACACAAGTCAATCCGACGGGCGGCAAAGTGTAATCGGCAGCCACCGCTGCGCCAACATTTTGCCGCCCGTCGTTTTGTTTCTATATACTTTATATTTTTATCAGCACATGGAATTGCGAGTACTTGACATTATTGAAGACACCACGGTGGACGGCCCAGGCTTCCGTACAAGCATATATCTGGCAGGATGTCGTCACCATTGTCCCGGATGCCATAATCCGGAGTCGTGGGATGAGACAGCCGGAGATGCCGTTTCCGTAGACCGTCTTATGGAGATTATTTCTGCCGATCCTTTCGCACACGTCACTCTTTCCGGTGGCGATCCGCTGTTTCAGGCCAAGGGATGTGCTGAACTCTGCCGCAGAATAAAGGAGGAGACGGACAAGACAGTGTGGTGCTATACAGGCTACACCTGGGAACAGCTTATGGAAAACGCCGCTCCGGATGTCATGGCTCTGTTGCATAATGTCGATGTTCTTGTAGACGGCCCTTTCATGCAGGCACTCAGAGATACCGATCTTCTTTTCCGTGGTTCGTCAAACCAGAGACTCATTGATGTGCCCGGTTCATTTGCGGTTGGACATGTAGTTCTTTGGAAACGTTAGTGCCGTGGTAAATCCGGAAAAACGACCATTAAATGGAGACTGGCCGTAAGGTCTGCACCAGTGAAACGGTAACGGTTAAATGTTATTTCGTATTAATACATCAGATGCTTGTAAATGTGAAGATAGTATAAAGTTCTTGTGATGTTACTTTAGTTTCGGCTAAAAAAACGTACTTTTGCAAATAGAATATGTCTTATTGCGTTTGCTGTGTCTCCATTTAATGGTCGTTATATTGAGACATTGTGCAGACACATCTGTCACTTGTATAAATATAATAAGGTTAAGGATATGGAGGCAAAAGAGAATGCGGTTCGTATACAGACATCGTTGTTGAATCCCTACGAAAAGAAACTTCTTGTATGGACGGCGGAGCGTCTGCCCCGTTGGGTCACGTCGGACATGCTGACATGGTTCAGCCTGTTCGGCTCTGTCGTCATTGCGGCGGGCTATCTGTTTACCAACTATCACCCGGCATGGCTATGGCTCTCCTCGTTGGGTTTCATCCTGCATTGGTTCGGCGACTCTCTGGACGGGACCATAGCACGTGTGCGCAACCAGCAACGTCCTCTGTACGGGTTCTATATAGACCACAATATGGACTGTGTAAGCGAGTTCTTTATTTTTGGCGGCATGGGACTGTCTGCATACATGCATTTCTGGATGGGGCTTCTGCTCTTTGTCGTGTATCTTGCCATGGAGGTTTATGTAATGATATGCGCCCACCTGAAGAATGAGTTCAAACTGACATACGGAGTATTCGGGCCTACGGAACTGCGTGTGCTCATGATACTGTTGAATACCGTATGGTTCTTTGTCGAACCGCTTCATGATTTCAGCTATTCCCTGACGGTCGGTCCATTGAGTGGCGAACTGTTCAGCCTTGACTTGGCCGGTGTCGTCGTTTTTGCGGTGTTGTGCCAGATGTACTTCAGCAGCATGATAAAGGACGGTCGTCATTTTGCCGCACTTGAGCCGCTGAAGAAGAATAGGGACTGAAGTTGTTGTGGGAGAGAATGGGGAAACTGCGACGCTATCTCAAATTCATGCTTTCTACACTTGGAGGCACAGCCGTTGACTGCCTGGTCATGTGGCTGTTGGCCGAGGTGTTCTTTGCCGGCAACGAGACGGTATGGTTGTTTGTCGCGCCAACAGTCTCCTTTGAGTGTGCCGTGCTTACCAACTATACTCTTGCATACTTCTTTGTGTGGAACGACAGGATAGAAAGGAGTTCCGCCCGTTCTTTTGTACGGCGTTTCCTGCCCTACAATGTTTCCTGTGTGGCGGCTTTCCTTATAAAAATGGTTCCGTTCGTGCTTATCCGGCACTTTGCCGGCCTGAATGTCGTGGTGTGCAATCTGCTTGCCCTTGTCTTTTCCGGTCTGTTCAATTTTGTCATGAACGAGTGGGTCATTTTCCGTAAAAAAGGCTGAACGCCGTTTGTCTGCGTGGTATTTCTGTGCATGGTCAGAGCCGGTCCAGATGCAGCGACTGTGTGCAATATTCCTTTACGGCATGGCGGTGCGTGATGAACAGGATGGTCTGTCCCTTCTCCTTTGCCCTTGTGGAAATGTTCATTATCAGTTCCTGCTCCGTGTCCGTGTCCAAGGAACTTGTGGCCTCGTCAAGCAACAGGACGTTGCCGCGGCGCAGCAGTGCCCTTGCTATCGCTATGCGCTGAGCCTGTCCTTCTGACAGTCCTGTGCCGCTTTCTCCGCAGACAGTGTCCAAACCCTCAGGCAGGTCGAAGACAAAGTCTGCGCAGGCTAGGTGCAGTGCATCGGTCATGTCCTGCTCCGTAGCTTGAGGGTCGCCCAACAGCATATTGTCACGTATGGTGCCGCTGAAGAGGGTGTTGCCCTGAGGTACGTATACCAGATTGCATCGTGTGGCGGGTGAGGCCGGTGACGTCGCACCAGTCATGTCATAGAAATCCACGTTTCCTTCCCGGGGAGACAACAAGGCGAGAATCAGGCGTATCAGCGTTGTCTTGCCGGCACCGGTCTCGCCGGTTATGGCCGTTGCACTGCCAGGGGTGAAGTCGAACGAGAAGTTGCGGATTATGTCACGCTGCCCATCGGGGTAGGCATACCTTACATTGCGTAAACGGATACCTGTGCTTCCGTTGAAAAACCTGTTTTTTTCTTCCGGCTCCAACGCTATATCCTCCAGCTGTTCCAGACGTTCTGCCGCTGTCAGTGCGCTGATGATGACGGGAAAATAGCGTGTTATGCTCCGGAACGGTCCCTGTACCTGCCCAACCAGCTGTATGAACGCCAGCATGGTGCCGTAGGTTATGGTGCCTGCTTCCAGCCTGTGTACGCCCCAGATGAAGGTAAACAGGTATCCGGCTGTAAAGCCGAACGTTACTACGAGATTGCTTGCTGAGGAAAAATGTGTGCGTGAACGTACCTGTTCGTACAGTGTCCCTTGTCTTTGCTCCAGACGCCCCACAATGCCGTCGCTCTGTTCCAGCGTCTTCAGCACCATGCGGTGCAGTATGCTCTCCTGCATTAGGCTGTGTATGGCGCTCTCGCTCCTGCGTATCTCCCGTGCCAGCCGGCGCATTTTCCTCGCATAAACCTTGCTCAGTGCAAGAAACAGGGGAGAAATCAGTGTCAGCGATATTGCCAGACGTGCATCGAAATGGTATAGGAACAGGAAAGCTATGACCAGACGGAACACCACGCAGATGGTGGCCGGTATGGTGTCGGTGACTACGCCGGTTATCTCGTTTGTGTCGCGTATGAGCCTGTTGGTGACATCGCCCGAGTGGAACTGCTCTTTGCCTGTCCATACGCTGTGCATCAGCCGTGCGAACACACGTTTCTGTATGAGGTTTTGGTTTCTCAGCCCTAAGATGGCACCTATCCTGCTGCGGACAAAGATGATGGCGACACTGCCCAGACCTATTCCAATGAGTAGGGCACACCCCGCCCAAAGCGGCCTGTCCCCTTGGCCGGTGGCCGTGTCTATTGTCATCTTTGTGGCACGTATCAGGGCGAAGTCTGTGCCCACGATGGCCAGTCCGAGAACAATGTTCAGCAGAGCCTTTGTCCTTATGCCGCGACTGCTCCGCCACAGCCACCACAGCAGATGTAACATTCTTGGCGTTAACCGCTTTCCGTTGTCGTTCACCGTGCCAGGTCTGTCGTGCGTTTCTGTCGTGCGGCCTTCGGGGCAGGAACTTCCTCTCGTCATTTCTGCGTCAGTGCTTTGTGATAATCTTGTTGAATAGCTTAGTGTGTACTATACCTCTCTGGAG
>CAMWRK010000042.1 GCA_947176655.1 uncultured Prevotellaceae bacterium
ACGACTCTACGCTACTTGATTTTGACACATATAAAATTCAGAACCCACCAGGCTCTTATGATGTGTTAATATCAAAAGGAGAAGATGACCAAAACTATATAATAACTTGTCTGGATTACGATGACAAGCAAAATATGTTTTAGTTAAGCAGAACGAAGGCTGCCCATTTGTCGGGGCTATAACCTTTGGCTCGTAAAATGAGTTGTGCAGAGATAAGTGCCTCATCGGGCTCTTTGCCTGCGATTAAACCGTTGTAGAACTCTGTCATTAGTTCTGCGGTGGCTCTGTCATCAACGTTCCATAGGCTCATTAATATACTTTGTGCTCCCGCTAACTTGAAGGCTCTTTGCAGACCATATACACCCTCTGAATTATATTCGCCAAGACCGGTCTGACAAGCCGAAAGAACAACCAGTCGGCATCCGCTTAAATCCAACTTGGCAATTTCGTCTGCTCTGAGAATCCCATCAGTATCATTCAAGGACGATGCAAGGCTGTCCGAAGACCAATACTTCTGGGAATTAGCAAACAACAATCCTGAGTTTTGCATTGGATTTGTAAATGTGCCAGAGTCGTGGAAGAATCCATGAGTAGAAACATGAAGAATATAGTCCTTCTTGTGACTGCGAGCGGTAAATGATTTCTCAGTCGCTGAGTTGCCGGACACAACTGTAGCCTTACCTCCATTGTTTCGGAGAAGACCGGCAATCTGATTTACCTCTGTCAAGGAGTTGGGCAGTCTTCCGAGGACATCGCCACGCATTATGCCTCTTGTCTGTGATATACCTGAAGGTAGCGAATCATTAGCGCCGTAATCAACACCACCCCACAATACTGAGGATTTTGCCAAAAGGTTTATTTTATCAATAGTCTTGATTGTAGGAATATCAGAAGGTGAGCCGACAACATGTATATTGGCTATATCTGCTAAAATGCGACCTCGATTATCAACAGGAAGTGCATTGAGTGAGATTTGATTGAAGATTCCCGACGTGGCCAGATAGACATTTTTATCTGTTATGAATGGCTTGATGCCGCCTAACAAACTATTGACGGATTCGCTGTCCACATATATGGCACCGGGCTTCTTTGTCAACTTCGATATTTGCTCTTTAGTTCCGATTGGCTTGTATATCACCTTCCCGGATTTGTCAAGCAACAATGCAAACATGGTCTTGTTCCCCTCAACTATTTGCATCGCTATATCTTCCTTACCAAGAGATTTCTTCAACTGAGCGAGTGACATATTGGAGGTCTCATTTTCGCGTCTAAAGTCTCGACTTACATTGGCTATCTCAGACTCCAGTGCAGCAATCTCGCCTTCAAGTCTCTTTTTTGCGTAAAAGTTACCCGGACCGGTAACATATTGACGCGAGACAAGTTCCTGTGAGGCTTCAATGAATCGATTATATTTTTGAGTAAGTTCAATGTCTCCCATTGCTGCAATAGCATTGCCGACAGATGTTTCAGAGCGGAGAAGCAACCCTTTCAAGAACATATTATTCTCAAAAGTAGTCTTTGCCAACTTATCGGAAGGATGCGATTCCATAAGCCTATTGGCATAGGAGAACAACGGCTTAAACTGCTCAATGAAATATTCACGTTGAGCAGAAGTCATTCCGGTAAAGTTATTGGCTATCTGTTCTCGCAGGGCTTCACTCGCCTCAACAACTCTTTCCGTCAAGGTTTTCCAATCCTTGTCTTTCTCAAGGTACTTAAACTCTAAAGCGTGGGCTACAGCATATTCAATATCCCCTTTATCATAAGTGTCATCTATCTGATATAGGTACTTATTGAGCAATCTACGTCCGTCTTCAACATCATGGAGCTGATAGCAGTATTCTGAAAGTTCTCCCAATCGGCTGTAGATTACAGTATTGTATTCTAATGAATCGGCGATTTGCAATGCAAACTCCAGATAATGACGAGCGGCAATCCGCTGGTCTTGTTCAATCAGCATTCTAATCAGTTCATTGAATAATTTGAGTTTATACAGCTGATTGAAATCCTTGGAATTTGCTACTTTAATGGCGTAGTCTTCCATTTCAGCAATAGCAACAGCCGGATCTGTTAAATACTTACCTTGTATTAGCTCAAATCTAAAGCCGTCTTCAAATTTTCTGCCATTGAGAACCCCGTTTAGCTCCTCTTGATCTTCATCCCCAAGAAAATCCTCCAGATGATTCCAATCTGTTGATTCGTGGAGTGTCTTCATCTGGCTGTAATATTTTTGAACGTTGGCAATATCACCCATCTTAAGATATATGCGATATTCCTCTTTCAGGAAACAGATATTTATTAAATCCTTGAATTGCTTAATCTGTGCGGGAGTCCAATCTTTAGGGGTATCACTAATAATTTTTTCATCAAACCATTTTCGCAAAAGTCGATATTGTTCCAGAGCCTTTGGATAATCGCCTGTATGAATATAGCAATCAGCGAGTTCCTGACGAAATGCGTAAGGCTCTTTGGAGTTCTCAATCAAATCTTTCTTAGTATCCATGAAGGCTATGGCTGCATGATACTTATGGTCTTCCACAAGTTCAGTAAAGACCTTGTCGGTCATGGAGTAGTTGAAAATATGTACCGCCTTGGGAAATATCAGTTCGGCAAAGAAAAGTAGGATGGCAATACTCAGCGCGGCACCGAGTATTGACAGAATGGCGTATATGTGCAGCGCAAAGAAATAGTACAATTCTCCGAAAAATCTACTGAAAAGTAACTTCTTCTTAACTGACCCTTGGTTATCTTCGATAATTTTCATATCTTTGTACTCTGTATGAGCGCACTACAAGTTGTAAAATACGTTATCGCATTTGCGATTTGTTATTTCTCGTTTGTGGTACTTCAACGTCACTATACGGAAAAGATGACGTGGGTAGATGCGATGAAAGAGGGTGGCAAACATATTGGAATCGGACTGGTTCTTACCATAGGCAGTCCGGTTGGGATTTTTATTCTCGGAATTATTGCCGTCTTCATCATCCTTACACTTGGCGATGCTCTGTAAGTCGAATTGAAGTCTTTCGACAAAAGAGATTGCCCAATTACAATCTATAGGTTTTTTATCAACCCTTATTGCCACGCAACATTTGGGGCTGTTGACATCTAAAACCATCATCACATCAAAATATGCCGGAATTGAATCGATAGTCGTTTCATAGGTCGTTGAGAAAACTCTTTTACCCGAAACAATTGTATCGGTAAAGGAGATTTCATTTAATTTGCCAAACTCTCCATCCGTCTTCGCTGATAGTGTCCCTAAGGAAGCGACCAAAACTTGATTGTAAGTCCGAGCTTCCGGTTTATCGCATCGCCCGGAGGCGAGGTAAATCCGACTTACCGAATCAGCCGACATTATCGTTGGTAAAGTCTCTATTTTATCTTCAATATATAATGTGTCGGATGGTTGTGTCCATTTATCCCATTCACGCTGCGATGTAAACAAGACATAACCATCGCTAACTTCGCCTTGTTTGAGATTTAACGCTTCAACACTAACTCGCTTGCAGTATTTCGATATTTGATACTGTTGCCATCCCCCATATACTCCTACAACAACGAAAGCGAGCATCAGTCCGATCCAAACCCAGCCGGATGGCCCGAATCTGCGTTCACTTTTAGGGAAACGACGCTTTATACCATTGGCAAAACAAAGATATAGGTAAAAGATAAGATAAAATGCCGGTCTCAAAAAGAATGCAACACAATACGTCAATAGATCGTAAGTTGGAATCTGAGCCCTAATTGGGTCCATCAAGGTATATATGAAAACCAGTACTAACGACCACTTAAGAGATGTTATGCAGTCGTTATCTCCCCTTAATGCCTTAATGACAGCATAGAAAGAATAAACACCCGCAATGATAAACAGGACAAAATACATCCATTCGACTATGCCGTAAGAAAGAAACGAGTCAAACCCGAAAGTAAAATAATGAGAAACTGCTCCGAATGACTGCATGAGCCAAACCGAGTAATATATGAATAGAAATATGTAGAGCCAAGTTGATGGCTTAAAGTTTATCTCTTTTTCGTTATCCATAATGAGATTACGATTATAAGAGGGATTAATACAATCAGGCTCCAAATCCAGAGTGTGATTCTATTACCTTCTGGGGTGGTGGATGGAGACTGTGGCTGTGGTTCCAGTGGTATGATTTTTACCGGTGCTTCCCATCCTATTGTGTTGCGGATTGACGGGACTTGTCCATGAAATTGCAGTGTCTTGTCATTCTCCATGCCGGAGTAGATTGTCGTCAAGAACTCCATCATATCCAACAATCCCACTCTCCTGTAAGCCTCCGAAAAATAATATGTCAATGAGCCATAACCTTTGCCGTCCTCAACGACTTCATAATTCCGTTGATCACTCCTACAAGCACTAATGTATATGACATTGCTCATATCCGGCAAAGTCGCCAAGGCTGATGAATCTTGGTTGTGATATGCTTCCCGCAAGGAGTCAATCTTCTCATCCGGTAGATTCTCAGCACCGAATATTTCATCTGTGCCACGGTAAATTTCTTTATCATCATCAGCCGTCTTATCCATGGAATCACTATGACAGGCATCTATTACAGCAATAACAAGACCGTTGGGGCCTACAGTCCGACGAAAACGATCTATAGCGATGCCGAAAGAATTATCTGTTAGATGGTTTTCGCCCATATACGATGTAGTCTTTCTTTTTCCTGCGTTGTAAGGGATTATGGCTTCATCCACTCCGTCAATCTCATCATTTGATGTACTTGTAAGAATCTGCTGGCCATGTCCGGAGAAGTGAATGATAATAGTATCTCCTTTGGCTGCTGTATTTGATAGATTTGATAATAAGTCTTTGATTCCGTATAGAGTTGCTTGATTATCTTCTAACGATATAGCAGAGGGAAATACCGCCTTTATCAGAAGCACGTCATTGTGGGCGTTAAGTTTATTCCAACCCGATGATTCAGGATATTCAGATATGCCTATGGAAAGCACTCTCACATTGCCAAGGAGTCCAATGTAAGAAAACAATGCCAATATGAGTATAAGACATAATCTTTTCATGACACTCCAAAGTGTTGCATGAGCAACATCATCTTTTCAAGTTCATAGTCAATTTTTTCCTGTGTGAAGCCCAGTCTGCCAAAGATAGCATAGAACTTTTCTATCCTTGCTTCATTGGGCCCCGATAGATCAAGAACGAATGGAAACACCGGCATAAGCTTCATAATTAGGTCTTCATCTTTCCCATTATCAAGAATGGCAATTACTCCCGATTCCCCAATCTGATTAAGTTGCTTTTGCGCCTCGCTGTAATTGA
This sequence comes from uncultured Prevotellaceae bacterium, assembly GCA_947176655.1. GTDB lineage: Bacteria > Bacteroidota > Bacteroidia > Bacteroidales > Bacteroidaceae > Physcousia. Next base: position 5,309 of record CAMWRK010000042.1, read on the forward strand.
CTTGGAAGTTGAGTAATAGGTTTGAAAACTGCGGGAGATTCTTAAAGCCACTGACAGGACTCCCATCAGCTGTGTATACCATCTGAGCGACATTTACCCATGCTAATTTTTCATCAAGAGTGAAATTGTCATACATGCCTCTAACAAGATCGACAGGATTTTCAGATCCTTCGATTGACGGCTGGGAGCCAAAAATATATTCACCTGCAGAATCCTTTAGGCCACGCTCATTATTTATCTTGATTTGGTGTTGACGGATAGCAATTGAGGCTTCTTCGCAGAAATGGTTAGCAACATCCTGCTGACGAAAGGTTTCTGCTTGTCGCATATTGTCGAATTGCATCTTTTTTACCAGTTCGACATGATAAAATTTGTATTTTAGCGTAATTGACAATGATCCGGTGCTGTAATAGAGATTGATAATCATATTGGCATGATTGTCATCAAAGAGATTCAGCATACGCGGGTCATCCTTAAACTTTATGACCTCTCCTTTTCCATTCATCAATAAGTCATTGATGCGGGTGATTAGGATATTGAACTTCTTCTCCAAAGGGTTCTCATGGAGTTCTGAACGGTCCTTCATCAACGAGCGACTGAAAGGAAGGAATATCATCGCAATAAGTGTGATGATAAGAAGTACAACAAGTGTAGTCGTCATTATTGCTTATGTGGTTTATATTGGAGAAAATTAGATGCAAAGTTAACGAAAAATCGGTAGAGATTGAGGATATTCAGCGAAAAATCACTAATTTTGCGCGTAATTGCGAATATCCGCACAAAAAATATGCCCTACGACTACGACAACATAGTTCATGAGTTCTTCGAGGAGCTGAAACCGCTCTTTGTCAACTATCTGCGCAAGAACTTCCCACTTACCTACGATGAAATAATGGACATCTATACTGATGTCTGGATTGACGTGCGCAATAACATTCAAAGAGGTAAGGTTGAAAAAGGCACAAAATGGAAGGCTTATATTCTCAAGATGGGATGGTATCAAGCTAACAAGGTAGCCACAAGAAGACCTTATGATGTTGACTCTTACGATGACGAGAAATTCAACCGTGACAATTTTGAAAGACAATACTCGCAGGAAAAGGAGGCCGAGACATCAATCTATGAAGATCCGGATATGCAGGCTGTCCTCGCAGCAGAATTGAGTTATATACCCGATCCATGCAATAAGATTCTGAAGTTGTATTACTTCGATGAATTGTCTATGAAGGAAATCGCCGATTCGATGAATTATAGCACTTCTCGCAGTGCGATCACCACGAAGAATCGCTGTATGGATAAGTTAAAGGCTCGTGTTGTTAACGCGGTGCGTCGCCTTGGTATATTAGGTTAAAACGTAATGATTATGAAAGAGAAAGATTTAGAGAAGAACCTTGACAACCTCATAATCGACGGTCTAATCAAGGAAGCCGAACAAGATAATGCAGACTTTGAGGCTGCGGTGCGTAAGATGAGCGATGAAGAGTTTAAAGAACTCATCTATGAACCTGCTTATGCTTACGGTGAAGATAGAGTATCGGAAATGGTCGCAGCATCAATAGCCGTAGATATAGACTTTTTTGACAAACAGCAGGCCCCATCCCTGCCACTCGCTGCGAAAAAATCCAAATGGCAAGTGTTCCGTCCGTGGATTACTTCAGCCGTTGCTGCTGCAGCAGTTGTCCTCATCATACTAATTCCGAGCGTGAATGCCATGAATGGCAAACTTTGCGACAGCGCACTTTATGCAAGTGACGCGTACATCACATCCTCACGCAGTGCCAATGAAATCAATGGGCTTAGCGATGATCAGCTGAAGACGAAACTTCCTGAATTGGAAAAGAGGTATAAAGATTGTATCAAGGAAGATGGCAAGTTCACTTATTATACGGATGATTTGCGAGAAGCCGGATGGGATTTGACCTTGGCATATCTCAAACTGCATAAGAAAGGTGATGCAGTTATGATTCTCAAAGTGCTGTCAACACAATTCAATGGAACACCATTCGGTGATCATTGTCAGAAGATGTTAGACCAACTTTAATAACAGGCTTTCTCTTAAATATTTTTGCATCCGAGGAGAAAAATCTTCGGATGCCTTTGTTTACAACAGACTCTATGTTGGTATCTGAAAATACAAGGGCAATGAAGCCTGATCTAAAAGTATGATGAAGAATCACATAAACTATTATATTACTGATCATTGGGGCGGATCGCCGCTAAGTGCTGATATAGTCCTATATGAAGTTACATGGAATAATTACGGATACCACGGACTTTTTGAATTTCAATTCCGTAAAAGGAACCGTTATAATATCTGCAAAACACTTTGCCTCACAATATGCCGTATAGACGGCACAATGAAGAAACGCCATGATTTAAGAGAGGTATATTCTCCTTTAGGCAAGTGTTTTGAAAAATTAAATGGTTCGAGCTGTTACATCTCATTCCCTTCAAAAGATCTATGTCTTAGTCTTCTTCTCAATTTCTCATTAGAACAACGTAAAGAAATAGCAAAAAATTTATGTTTCAATTTCGGGGAGGGTTCTGATTTTGATAAGTTCAAATCAACCGAACAATATCACGTCTCCATTCTAAGGAATTGCAATGAGGAAGACTTTTTAAATCGGCTTAAAGAGTGTAAACAGATTTTGTTCTGTGAACTTGGTTTAAGCGACTTGCTTGACCGCGATGACATAAATATAAACAAAACTTTATGATACCAGGACCAGCTAATATTTTGAGTTGCCCATTCTGTGGCGGTGAAAAGGAAGTAATGAGCCTCGTAAGTGGTAATACTTGTGGAGGTACTGTATGGAGCGACACCCGTCGCGAGTACCCGATGCTTCCGGAAGTGTCACCTATACAGCAGTGTCCCCACTGCAAGAAATATTACTTCATTGAACAGGCCAAGAGAGAATATTCCAAAGATCCAGAGTCAGAAATGAGAAGTTTCATGAAACTTGGTAATCTCTCGTTTAATGAACTAAAGGAAGCAATTAATCAGATGGAAGCGTTTTCTCTATCTAAGATGCAGCGATGGATTCTTAACCATCAGTTTTTCATGGCATATAACGATGCCTTCCGTCGCTGGCCAGAGACAAAAGCATTTCCTCCATCAAAAGAGGATGAAGCATTGTATAAGCAAGTCATAAAAGAACTTCTGGATGGCATAGACCATTCTGCCGATTATGAGCTGTTCCATGCCGAGCTTCTGCGCGAAACCGGTCGTTTTGAGGAAGCAAAAGAAGTACTCTTTCGACACAAGAGCGAGGAAGATAAGTGGGTGGTTGATGCAATGCTACGACATATCAATGATGAAGACACCATGCCTTTCCTTCTAATTGAGAAAGGGGAAGTAATAGAGTGAATAAGCTAAACATGAGTACGGTAATTCCTTGACGCAGCGTATTGCATCAAGGAATTTTTTGTTCTCAATGTTTACCTTGATAGCAGTTTTGGCATATAGAATCAAACAAATTTAACCCCCATTCCACTATGTGCTACACCGCAACACTACCTTCAGTTATCAAGTCAGAGAATCTCAACTCCGACCTCCTCAACCTCACACGAATCTTCAACCGCTGGCTAAAGATGCTTACCAGTTATGGTAAACTCGATGAGACCACACTTCAGGATGACTTTACTGCCATAGCCAAGGTGGTAAAATCTCATGAGACAAAGAAAGACATCAAACGTGCAGTTCAACGCTGCCGCGACTATGCTCTTGCAACGATAATGCGAATCTCAGACTTCGTCCGGTCTCTCACATCGGCCCTGAACCTCTTGTGCAAAGCTCAGGAGAATAAGGAGGTCCGAAAAATTCAGAAAGCACGCGCCGATCAGGGAATGACAGAGCGATATCGTCCGCTTTCAAAACGTCTTGCAAAGGAGAAGATTCGCAAAATAGGCAGAGAAGTAATATACACGGATCGTCATACGGACAATGCTGAGACTACGAGATTGGTGCGTCGTATTGTCGAAAAACGGGCAGCGCAAGAAGCTCATAAGAACGCTGGGAAACACGACCGTGAGACCAATCGATATCGTCATTCGATACAAAGAGCAGTTTCGTTCAACCTCTATAATAAGAGATACGCAGAATATGACGCTGAGCTCCGCGCTCCCGGTACTCATTGGAAAGTCCAGACTCACAACTCCAAAGGGAGGAAAGTGCTTGTGGCTAAATTCAGCTATAACACTTATGAAGAAGCCGTTGAAGCTTGCACTCGATACATGATCGCTCATCCTGAAGACCCGAGACCAATGTCGGCATACAGGTGTGACTACTGCAGCAAATGGCATATAGGGCATGAGAGGCTACCTCAACAGATAGCAGATCTTGCTTCGGAGAAATTTCAAGAAAATGATGAAAAAATTTCTGCCTGATGTTGACCATCTAATCTGCTACAGTATATAGATTCCCAAACCCCAATATAAAGTATAAAACATGAGTTACTACGATTACGACGGATACGAATCTCCCGATGAAGAATGGGAGCGTATTCAAAGAGAAGAAGCCGCGGAAATTGCGTGGAAGATTGAGAACAGAATCTCCGATGAAGATTTGGAAGAAGGTCCCATCTTATACGATGCTTTTACTGGCGCTCCAATCTACCGACATGGCGGTTGTTATGATCCACGGTATGATGACTAAATAATTACAAAACTATGAGTATCTTCAATTTATTTAAAAAGACTGAGAAGCCGGAAATAAAGGCCTCTAACGTTGAACCTCCAAAGTATTCTACTACGGAAGCTAAGTCCGAACCACAAAACAATCCGGTATCAGATACGATGGAGAGCACATCAAACGGCAAAAAACGAGTTCATAATCTTATCATCCTTGATGAGAGCGGCTCAATGTCGTCAATTTACCGTCCAGCTTTGACTGGTGTAAACGAAACGCTCCAGACTATACGTGGCGCACAAGACGGGCATAAAGACCAGGAGCATTTTGTTACTCTTGTGGCATTCGACTCGGGCCACTACAACCAAATCTATGCTCACGTTCCGGCAACGAAAGCTACTGACATCACAGAGAAACAGTATCGCCCCGGTGGTTGTACTCCTCTCTATGATGCGATGGGTAGAGGTCTTACAGAACTTCGCCCAAATGTTGCAAAGGATGACGTAGCCCTTGTAACAGTCATTACCGATGGTTACGAAAATGCATCAAGAGAATTCAACGGTAAGGCAATCAAGGCTCTTGTAGAATCCTTGAAGAGTCAAGGTTGGGTGTTTACCTATATCGGCGCCAACCAAGATGTGGAGGCTGTTGCTTCTTCAATGTCCATCGACAATCATCTTGCCTTCGATGCAGATGACGAATCAACAGGTGAAATGTTCGCTAAAGAATGTCGCTCTCGAAAGAAGTTCTTCAACAAACTTAGCTGCAATATGCCAATGTGCAACCTCAGTACAGGCTATTTTGATGAAGATGACGAAGACGATAAGGATAATAAAGACAAGTTCTAAACTATGAAAATCCCCGGTCTCAGCTTCTCTTGGAAACGTGCTCTCGGCGTTTCCAAGTTGAAGCGGGATTTCGCAAAAGCCACCGGAATCCCTACAACACGCAACGGCATTGAGAGAAAAATCGGTAACGCAATAATTAACTCTGTATTTGGTAAAAAGAAATGAAACTCAAAACACTGGTGATTATTCTGATCACCACTTTTTCCTGCACTATTCACATATGTGCTCAGCCTCAGAGCGCAAAGCAGTCTTACAACTTTACTCGCGCATTGGAGGAAGCAAAAAAGGGCAATAAGTCAGAGGCAATGGATTTTCTCACAAAAGAGATTGCAGAAAACCCCGGTAACGGTTATGCCCATATGACCATTGCGATTCTACAGGCCGATGCAGAAGACTATGGTGATGCTATGAAGTCTGTAAATATGGCAATCAAGAAATTACCTAAAAAAGATAAAGAATATATGGCTCGCGCATTTGCTTCGCGAGCACACCTCTACACCATTGCCGGGGATACAATTCAGGCTCTCAATGACTTCAATCAGGCTATAAAAATCAATCCCGATGATTCGGAGATTCTTGAAACATACGGTCAATTACTGTATGAAATGAAAAGATACTCTGATGCTAATGATATTTATAACCGTATGGTCGCAGCAAGTCCTACGAGCGTAATGGGATATATGGGGCTTGGTCGCAATGCCTATGCTTCTGGCAATTATGATGAAGCGATCCGGCAATACAACATCGTTATCAAGATGTATGATGATTACTCTTCGGGGTATTCGTTCAGAGCAGAGAGTTATCTTAAACAGGGTAAGTACCTTGAAGCGGTTGACGACATTATGAAATCATTATCAATAGACAATGATGCCAAAGCTCATCATTATCTTTTTGAATTTCCTGATAATCAGTTGACGCTCGTCATTACTAAACTGAGAGGAATGTCGGTCAAAAATCCTCATGATGCCGAATGGCAATACTATATCGCTCAGTTGTATCAGAGCAAAAAGAAATATAACGAGGCGATTGAGGCTGCTCGTAAAGCATTTGACATTGACGCCCATCCGGTATTTCTTGAAATGATTGCGGACTGCCATCAGGAACTTGGAGAATATACTCAAGCTCTTGAAGCCATTACACAGGCGCAACAGATGAGGCCCGATGACCTTGATCTTATTTCTTCTAAAGCCGATATACTTGGCGAGTCCGGAGATATTGAAGGTGCAATTACCGAATGGACAAGATACATCGAAAAGACTCCTGATTTCTTTGGAGGTTACTATCGCAGAGGCTTCTTTGAGGATAATTCTGGACAGACCGATAAAGCATTGGAAGATTACGACATGGCGATAATGCTTAATCCTGATTATGCTTATTCCTATCTGGGTAAAGGGGATATGCTGATGCGCAAAGGAAAGACTGATGAAGCAATGGCAGCATATCGAAAGGTTATCGAACTTGATAC
>CAMWRK010000043.1 GCA_947176655.1 uncultured Prevotellaceae bacterium
ACGATATTCAGTCTCGCCAACGTCCGAACCAGCCTTATGAGGTTATGTATTCAGGAGAGAGCAGACGTTACACCGGAATGGTAGACAATACCTTCCATCAGTTGGATATGGAATTGTTATACATGTTCAATGCGAGCAATCTATGGACAGGATATGACAAGCGTAATGCTTTTAATGTGTATGTTGAAGCTGGTCCATTGTTCTCGGCAATGCTTTCACAGAGCAATTCTTTGGCAGAAGGCAGTGGGATTACCGGAACAGGTTTCCGTTATCTCGGAACTAATTATGGAGGAAAGACTTCTTTAGGATTGGCAGCCGGTGTATTGATGGCTATTCCTGTTAACCGTCATTGGGATATAACTACAGAGGTCATGGGTAAATATTACCTTAATCGTGGCTATATGCCGGAATATTCCCCAAGGTTCATAAATGGAGTCAAGATAAACTTCAGCGTAGGTACAAGATACAATTTCTAATTTGAACCCATATTTGATGCAAGTAAGAGCAATGCCGGCAAACGTATGTATGAATCGTTTGCCGGCATTGCTTAAGACTATATATTTTCCTCTTAATAACGTTGTTGTCTAACCTTACATCTCTGTGTTAGCTTTCTGTTGTGCATCACCTTATGCTGAATGGCCATACGCGCCAGTCTCCGAGGTCGCCTATCGGTTCTCCAGTGAGCCATGTGAAGAAGTATTCGCCTGCGTCAAGTGGGCTGAGCGGCTGTATTATGAACGATTCGTCACCATGTGCCTGTATGCTGAAATTGTTGAGATTGACGAAAATGCAGTCGTTGTCACGCAGGACTGCCTTTGGTATCTTGCGGTATGATTTTTTCGTCTTCAGTTTTATCAGAACCATGTCGCTGAGCAGAAGAGAATCTGTGTTTACAATGAACTGCGGTCTGTTTCCATCGACTAACTGTTTTGCTCTCGTCCCCCACAGATAGCGTTGCATCCTGCTCTTGAGCTGTATGTCGGCTATTTTCCATCCAGGCTTCACTTCGGTCTGGGTCTGTTGCGCTTCGATGGCGTATGTCCGGTCTACGGATATTGTTTCCACGCTCTGTGCATGTGTCCCAATTTCTGCCGTCATGAGGAGAAGAGCGGCTGTTGTGTGCTTAAATATCGTGCAGTTCATGATATGGCAAAGTTACATCTTTTCATTGAATATATGTAGCCCTAACTTGTGAAGTGCCCCCCAAAAGTTAGACACAAAACTTTTGGGGGGCACTTCACTTGTGGGATTTGTTTTTTTTAAGTAAATTTGCGTCTGAAACATGTTGTCTTTTTAATATTTAGGTCAAATGACTATCGCGATAGTGGTTGTGATACTGCTGGGTTATCTGTTTATAGCAACAGAACATCTGACCCGCGTGAACAAGGCTCTGGTTGCAATTTTCTGCGGTACCGTCGGATGGGTGCTTTTCATGTGTACCGGTACATCGTTCGTCAATGTCATGCATCACAACGAGTACCTGAATTTCCTTGGTGGAGCGGGTCATACAGTGCTTCTGAGCAAGGAGTTCATTGCCGAACATATATTCTTGCGATACGTAGGGCAGGTAGGTGAACTTGTCCTGTATCTTCTTGCTACTATGTCAATAGTGGAAGTCCTCACCAACAACGAATGCTTTTCCTTTGTCGAATTGTGGCTCAGACGGTGCAACACGGCTCAGATGCTGTGGCTTACGGTGCTCATAACCTTTATGATAAGTTCCTGTATAGACAACCTCACTGTGACGGTGCTGATGCTGATGATACTCAGGAAACTCATACGCAATGGCAAACAGAGGATGTATATAGGTTCCGCCATAGTAATTGCCGCCAGCTGCGGCGGATGCTGGACAGTCATAGGCGATGTCGTAGGTCTGATGGTCTGGGGCAAAGGTGCCGTGACGGCAACAAACTTTACAGCGGCATTGGTGCTGCCGGCCATTGTTGCAACAATAATCCCCACAGCATTCATACAGTGTCAGTTGCCAGACCATCTTGATCTGGACAGACCGGCATACTCTTTCCGTGGAGATGACAGCATGCTTGCCTGGTGGCAGAAATTGCTGCTTCTTTTCTTCGGTATAGGCGGTCTGCTGTTCGTACCTTCCTTTCACAGGATAACATTGCTGCCTCCTTTCCTTGGCGCATTGTGTTGTCTCGGCATCGTATGGGTGCTGAACGAGATTATCAATGCCCACCGTATACATACGGAGCAGCCGCAGAACATCTCCCTCGGACGTAGCCTCCAGTATGAGGTGCTTCAGGTTATCATGTATTGTGTGGGAGTGTCGCTTTGTGTGGATGTTCTTATAGAAATAGGTGCCATGCGTGCTGCTGCCGGCTGGCTGGACAGCAATATACACAATATCTATATAGCCAGTGCTTTTATGGGTCTGATGAGCAGCGTTCTGGACAACATTGCTTTGGTCATGGCTGGCATAAACATATATTCTGTCTTGCCTTCAGAGGCAGTGCATGGAGAATATATGGCGGCTTTTGTGCAGAATGGCCAGTACTGGCATCTTATCGCCCTCAGCGGCAACGTCGGAGGCTGTCTTCTGCCCATAGGCAGCGTAGCCGGTTTTGCCCTGATGAGAGCCGAGGGTGTCACAGTGTGGTGGTATCTGCGCCGCATCAGCATGTTCTCTTTCTTAGGCTGGGCTGCTTCTGTCGGCACGTATTTTCTGGTGGACTACTTCCTGAGATAGGCTGTCGTCTGCCATTGTTTCCATAATGTATTATAAGTATGACATATAATTTGTACACCGCGGGTATAAAATCCCTAAATCCAATGCAGGAGGACATGCTGTGCCAGATGCGAAGGCACGATTCCGTGGTATTGCTTTCCCCTACGGGCAGCGGCAAGACTTTGGGCTATATGCTTCCTGTCATCGAGGCCATGAAACCCACATCCTTTCCTACGGTACTTGTTCTTGTACCAAGTCGTGAACTGGCCATGCAGACCCGGGATGTGGCTCTCTGTCTGTGTCGCGAGACAAGAGCCTGTGCTTTCTATGGCGGACGTACGGCCATGGAGGAGCACCGTACTATTACCAGCGTGTCGCCGCAGATGATAATAGGCACTCCGGGACGTATTCTGGATCATCTGCAAAAAGGAAACTTTGCCGTGCAAAACATAGACACGCTGGTTATCGACGAGTTCGACAAGTCTCTTGAACTCGGCTTCCGTAACCAGATGGCCGACATAATGGCGCTTCTGCCATCCGTGAAGAAGCGCATCCTGCTTTCCGCTACTGACAGTCCGGACATTCCTGCATTTGTAGGAACAGGCAGCGTACTTAGGCTTGATTACCTTTCCGGTGATTCGCATGAAGACTATGCCGATAGGATTCGCAATTTTGTGCTGCGTTCTCCCGATAAGGACAAACTTGAAACGCTCGGCCATCTGCTCTGCTCTTTCGGCAGCAGTTGCAGCATCGTCTTTCTCAATTACCGCGAGGCTGTGGAGCGCGTACATCAGTTCCTGCGCAAGGCAGGTTTCTGTGTAGCTGCCTATCACGGAGCTATGGAGCAGAAAGAGCGTGAGAGGGCTCTGTTTCGTTTCCGTAGCGGTTGCGCCAATGTTCTTGTCAGTACGGATCTTGCTGCCCGCGGCCTTGACATTCCAAACGTGGAGAATATTATTCACTATCATCTTCCCACGAACAACGATACCTACATACACCGTAACGGTCGTTCGGCGCGTTGGGACAAGGCGGGAACCTCGTATCTTATCCTCGGTCCGGAAGAGAGCGTAGATATGATTGGCGTCTCCTCCGTCATACACCAAATGGACATTCCGGCGGACGTGCATGTTCCTGCCTCCGATTGGGAGACGCTGTACATAGGCCGAGGCAAGAAGGACAAGATCAACAAGGTGGACATCGTAGGATTTCTCTGCAAGACCGGCGGACTGGAGCGCGACAGGCTGGGCATGATTACCGTTATGCCGCATTGGTCTTTTGCTGCCGTTGACCGTACATGCATCAGGTCGCTCATGAAGCGCATAGACGGCCAGAAAATAAAAGGTCAGAAGACCATCATAGAGCCTATCCGTCAGTAGAGCGGGGGATAGAACAATACATACATATATAGCAACTTAACAAAAACAAGACAAAGAAACAACATAAACCGTATGGCAATAACAGACGATAAGAAGATTATCTTCTCGATGGTCGGAGTAAGCAAGACCATCACGCAGAATCAAAAGCAGGTACTGAAAAACATTTACCTTAGTTTTTTCTATGGTGCGAAAATAGGTATCATCGGTCTGAACGGCTCCGGTAAGACAACATTGATGAAAATTATTGCCGGTTTGGAACAGCCTTCACAGGGTGAGGTCGTATGGAGTCCGGGCTACAGTGTCGGCTACTTGGAACAGGAACCATATCTTGACGATGAAAAGACAGTTTTGGAGGTTGTCAAGGAGGGTGTGCAGAACGTAGTGGATGCCTTGGACGAGTACAACGCCATAAATGATAAGTTCGGACTGCCGGAATATTATGAGAACGAGGACAAAATGAACGCATTGTTTGCCCGTCAGGGCGAACTGCAGGACATCCTCGACGCTACAGACGCATGGAATCTGGACACCCGTCTGGAGCGTGCCATGGATGCCCTCCGCTGTCCTCCTGCCGACCAGAAGTGTGCTGTGCTTTCCGGAGGCGAACGCCGCCGTGTGGCACTCTGCCGCCTGCTTCTTCAGAAACCTGATGTTTTGCTCCTTGACGAACCTACCAACCACCTTGATGCCGAGAGTATCGACTGGCTCGAGCAGCATTTGCAGCAATACGAAGGTACTGTCATCTGTGTGACCCACGACCGTTATTTCCTTGACGACGTGGCGGGATGGATTCTCGAACTTGACCGTGGCGAGGGCATTCCATGGCAAGGAAATTACAGTTCCTGGCTTGACCAGAAAACCAAGCGCATGGCACAGGAGGAGAAAGTGGCGAGCAAACGTCGCAAGACATTGGAACGTGAGCTTGAATGGGTGCGCATGGCTCCTAAGGCTCGTCAGGCCAAGGGCAAGGCACGTCTGAAATCCTACGAGAGCATGCTCAATCAGGAACAGCGCGAACGTGAGGAAAAACTGGAAATCTTCATTCCCAACGGTCCGCGACTCGGCAACAAGGTCATCGAGGCTCACGGCTTGTGCAAATCTTTCGGCGACAAAATCCTCATCAAGAATCTGGACTTCATGCTGCCTCCCAACGGCATAGTCGGAGTCATCGGTCCCAACGGTGCGGGCAAGACCACGCTGTTCCGCATGATTATGGGTCTGGAGTCACCCGATGCCGGTACTTTCGAAGTCGGCGAGACAGTCAAGCTGGCCTATGTCGATCAGAGTCACAAGGACATAAAGGCTGACGCCAGTGTGTTCAACGTTGTTAGTCAGGGCAACGAACTGATTCGCATAGGCGGGCATGACATCAACACCCGTGCCTACCTCTCACGTTTCAATTTCACCGGAGCCGATCAGGAAAAGAAGTGCGGTGTACTCTCCGGTGGTGAGCGCAACCGCCTACACCTTGCCATGGCACTGAAGGAAGAAGGCAACGTGCTCCTGCTTGACGAACCTACAAACGATATAGACGTAAACACCCTGCGTGCACTGGAGGAAGGCTTGGAAGCCTTTGCCGGCTGTGCCGTAGTCATCAGCCACGATCGCTGGTTCCTTGACCGTATCTGCACTCACATCCTGGCCTATGAGGGCAATGGTGAGGTATTCTTCTTCGAAGACTCCTATTCAGAATACGAACAGAACCGTTGCAAGCGTCTTGGCATAGAGGAACCTAAACGCATACGCTATCGCAAACTGGAGGACTGAGCTGTCATTTTGTTCAATAATCAGGCTGTATAACAACTATTAGAAATAGAGAGTCGCCTCGCAAGGAAGAACTCTGGACGGAGGAAATCATTAAAATAAGATTGTCACTAAGCCTCATTGATTCAGAGGCTTAGTGACAGTGTTACAAGGAGAGCAAAAACAAATATAGACATGGCGGTCATGCCGAGGACGCGGTTTAGGGCACGTCCTCGGCTTATTGTGTGCAGTAGGTATAGAATGTATCCGTGCAGTGGCAGGAAGAGCAGTGGGATGAATGTCCGTGTGGAGACGGCTTGCCGTGGTGAAAGGAGATTCTGACCGAGGCAGGCCAGCAGGCAGGCCGCTATGCCTATGAGGCCGTACAGCCAGAGAGTGGCGCGTGCGCCTATGATGGTGACAAGAGTGGTCTTGCCTGTCGCGGCATCTGTGTCGCGGTCGCGGAGGTTGTTGACGATCAGCAGGCAGTCTGTCACCAGTCCCTGTGCCAGAGCCAGAAACCAGATGCCGGATGGGATGTCGGTTAGGGATGGCAGAGGGTGCTGCAAGTAGAATGTGTACGCCACGGGGCATAGGCCGAAAAAGAGTATTACCAGCACATCACCCAAGGCTATGCGCGAGAACAGGGTGGTGTAGAGGAAGCAGAACGCGACGCAGGCTAGCCCGACAGCCACGCACTGCCATCCGCCCCATGCCACGAGGGGCAGGCCGGTGAGACAGGCCAGTACCGTCACGATATACAGGCCGCAACGCATGGCCGGCAGGGTTATCCAGCCCTGCGCACAAGCGCGTTCGGGACCAAGACGTTCTGCTGTGTCCACTCCGTGGAGACAGTCGAAATAGTCGTTCACAAGGTTGGCATCGGTCTGCATGAGCAGAGCGAAGAGGAGGCATAGGATGGCAGTGGGCATGTCTATTTGTCCGTATGTGCCGAAGGCGGCGGCTAATGCCACTATGACCGGAGCTGTCGCGCCGGTCAGCGTCTTGGGTCTGGCGGCCAGCCACCAGGCGTGGGGGGAATTTGTCTTGACCATGTGGGCAAAGTTAGGTGTTTTTTTTGAATGTCCCGGATATTTATTAGTCGAAATTGCATCGAACTCATATAAAATACTTACCTTTGCGTTCCCCGACAATACGTATATCCGATATTCATTTACCATTATGGCAGACGCAAGACGCAAGACGAACCCCAAGGTGGTTGAGGTACCCAATATGGACGCTCTCGGACACCGCCAGCCGCAGAATCTGGAAATGGAGACTGCCGTGCTGGGCGCGCTGATGAACGAGCAGGATGCTTTCGGACTGGTTGCCGAAATACTCCATCCGGAGAGCTTCTATGACCACCGCAACCAGCTGGTATATGAGGCTATACGCGACTTGGCAGCTCAGCAGAAACCTGTGGACGTGATAACCGTGGTGGAGCAGCTGGACATGAAAGGCTATCTGGAGGAAGTGGGTGGCATGCCATACGTGGCAGCATTGTCCGATGCGGTGATAAGCAGCGCGCACATAGAGTATCATGCGAGGATAATACAGCAGAAGTATCTGGCACGCCAGCTGATAACCTACGCCAGTCGCATACAGCAGTCGGCTTTCAGTCCGGGCACCGATGTGGATGACCTGATGCAGGAGGCTGAGGGTAAACTGTTTGAACTGTCACAGAGCAACATGAAGAAGGACTATACGCAGATAAACCCTGTGATAAAGGAGGCCTATGACATGCTGCAGCGAGCGGCGGCGCGCACTGACGGCCTTTCGGGACTGTCCTCAGGTTTCGAGCGTCTGGACAAGATGACCTCGGGCTGGCAGAACTCGGACTTGATAATTATTGCTGCGCGTCCTGCCATGGGTAAGACTGCTTTCGTTATTTCCATGATAAGGAAGATGGCTGTGGACATGAAGATTCCGTGTGCCATGTTCTCGCTTGAGATGGCCAATGTGCAGTTGGTGAACCGTCTGATAGTCAACGTCTGCGAGATAACTGGCGAGAAAATAAAGAGTGGCCAGCTTGCCCCGTATGAATGGAGTCAGCTGGACACGCGCATAACGCAGCTGTATGATGCCCCTATATTTGTGGATGACACGCCTTCGCTGAGTGTGTTCGAATTGCGCACCAAGGCACGCCGTCTGGTGCGCGAGCATGGGGTCAAGATAATAATGATAGACTATTTGCAGCTGATGAACGCCTCCGGCATGAGCTACGGCAGCCGTCAGGAGGAGGTCTCTACCATAAGCCGAAGTCTCAAGCAACTGGCCAAGGAACTGAATATACCAATCATAGCCCTGTCACAGTTGAACCGTGGCGTGGAATCGCGAGAAGGGCCGGAGGGCAAACGTCCGCAGTTGTCGGATCTGCGTGAATCCGGTGCCATAGAGCAGGATGCCGACATGGTGTGCTTCATACATCGTCCGGAGTACTATAAGATATATCAGGACGAGAAGGGGCGCGACCTGCACGGCAAGGCCGAGATAATCATAGCCAAGCACCGTAACGGTGCCGTTGGCGACGTGTTGCTGGAGTTCCGCGGGGAGTTCGCACGCTTTTCCGATCCCGACGAGAACCGCTATGTTCCAGTTCCTGGAGAGCAGGGCGGAATCATAGTTTCCAAGGGCTTGTCTGCCGAGGAGCAGGCACAGATGATGAATAATAACGTGTTTGACGATAACCTCCCGCCTCCGTCACCTGTGGATGACATTCCTCCGTTCTGAAGCACGGAGCGTAATTTATTGGCGCATTTACCATTGTTTGTGCGTTTTTTTTTATACTTTTGCGCGCTGACAGTATACATTATTATATAAAATATTATGAATATATCCTATAAATGGCTTCGCGAATACGTTGACTTCAGCCTGATGCCAGAGGAGGTGGCGACGGCTTTGACCGGTATAGGTCTGGAAGTGGGAAACGTTGAGGAAGTACAGAGCATAAAGGGTGGTCTTGAAGGACTGTGGACAGGCCATGTACTGACTTGCGAGGCTCATCCAAACAGTGACCACATGCATGTCTGCACAGTCGATGTAGGCCAGGAGGCTCCATTACAGATAGTATGTGGTGCGCCCAATGTGGCAGCAGGACAGAAGGTGGTGGTGGCAGTCGTTGGCACCAAACTGTATGACGGTGACGAGGAATTCACCATAAAGCGCAGCAAGTTGCGCGGTGTGGAAAGTCTCGGCATGATATGTGCCGAGGACGAGATAGGTGTGGGAACCTCTCATGATGGAATCATTGTGTTGCCAGAGGATACCCCTGTAGGTATTCCGGCCAAGGAATATTATAATATAGAAAGCGACTATCTGATAGAAGTGGACATAACGCCCAACCGTGCCGATGCGTGCAGCCATTACGGCGTGGCACGCGACTTGTATGCGTGGCTGGTGCAGAACGGTTACAGCACCTCTCTGCACAGACCGTCGTGCGAGGCTTTCATCGTGGACGATGTGTCGTTGAGTATTCCTGTCAGAGTTGAAACCACGGAGGCATGTCCGAGATATTGTGCCCTGACGCTGACAGGCTGCGAGGTAAAGGAAAGTCCGGAGTGGCTTCAGGAGCGTTTGCGCATAATAGGTCTACGCCCGATAAACAACATTGTGGACATAACGAACTATATCATGATGGCCTACGGGCAACCCCTGCATTGCTTCGATGCCGACATGATAGAGGGCGGCGAGGTAGTGGTGAAGACCATGCCGGAGGGTACGCCTTTTGTAACACTGGACGGCGTGGAACACAAACTCAGCGAAAGGGATCTTGCTATCTGCAACGCACGCGAACCGATGTGCATTGCCGGGGTGTTCGGCGGCAAGGGTAGCGGTACATACGACACGACACGCAACGTGCTTCTGGAGAGCGCGTATTTCAATCCTACTTGGATTCGCAAGAGCGCACGCCGCCATGGCTTGCAGACGGACGCCAGTTTCCGTTTCGAGCGTGGCATAGATCCGGACGGACAGATATACGCCCTGAAGCAGGCAGCCATCATGGCAAGGGAACTTGCCGGTGCCAAGGTGAGCATGGAGATAGTGGATGTATATCCGCAGCCCTTCATGCCTTTCCCCGTGGAACTGAAATACTCTTATGTGGACGCGCTCATAGGCAAGCATATACCTGCTGATACAGTGAAGAGCATCGTTACCAGTCTGGAAATGAAAATACGGCAGGAGGATGCCGAAGGTCTGTCATTGGATGTTCCTGCATACCGTGTAGACGTGCAGCGTCCATGCGATGTCGTGGAGGACATTCTGCGCATATATGGTTACAACAACATTGAGATTCCGTCTACTGTCAAGTCCAGTCTTTCCGTAAAGGGAGAGGCTGACAAGAGCCATAAGTTGCAAAATCTCGTTGCCGAGCAGTTGGTTGGTTGCGGTTTTCACGAGATACTGAACAATAGTCTCCAGAAAATATCATACTATACCAGCGGTCGCCAGACAACGTATAGTGCAGAGCATTGTGTGCGTCTGTTGAACCCGCTTTCGCAGGACTTGAGCGTTCTGCGTCAGAGCCTTCTTTTCGGTGGTCTGGAGAGCATAGCGCGCAATACGGCACACCGTATGCCGGATCAGCGCATGTTCGAGTTCGGCAATTGTTACCATTTCGATGCAGCACGCAAATGTGCCGACATAATCCCCGGTGTCTCCGACAGTCGCGATTCCAATGTGATAAAGCATGTTCTGGATGCCTACTCAGAGGAAATGCACATGGCAATGTGGGTTACGGGAAAGCGCGTATGTGGAAACTGGGCGCATGCTAATGAGGACAGTTCCTTTGCCGAGCTGAAGGCATACGTTATGAATGTCCTTTCCCGTCTTGGAGTTCCTTTTGGCACTTTGATATTTGCCGATGGCGCCGATGATATATTTGACAAGAGTCTTGAGATATGCAACCGTGGCGGCAAGGTGCTGGCTAAGATGGGCATCGTAAGCAGCAAAGTGCTTGCAGCTTTTGAGATAGACAGTCCTGTGTATTTTGCTGATCTTGACTGGTTGTCGCTAATGAAGGCTATACGCAACCAAAGTGTGAAGTACGTCGAGATAAGCAAGTTCCCGGCAGTTAGCCGTGACTTGGCATTGCTGATAGACCGTAATGTGGAGTTCGGACGTATTGAGCAGATAGCCTATCAGACAGAGAAGAAATTGTTGAAAGCAGTGACGTTGTTTGATGTTTACGAGGGTAAGAATCTGCCTGAGGGCAAAAAATCATATGCTGTGAACTTTATTTTGCAGGATGCGGAAAAGACCATGAGCGACAAGACAATAGATGCCATTATGCAGAAATTGATACAGCAGTTTGTCAAACAGCTTGGAGCGGAACTGAGATAAAAGATCTGGTATTTGCCAGACAAGATTATAATAATGTAAATTCTAATCATAAACACAATATGGGACGCGCATTTGAATATCGCAAAGCAGCAAAATTGAAAAGATGGGGCCACATGGCCAAGACATTTACCCGTCTGGGCAAACAGATAGCCATAGCGGTAAAGGCCGGTGGACCGGAACCGGAAAACAATCCCACACTTCGTTCCGTCATAGCCGTGTGCAAGCGTGAAAACATGCCGAAGGACAATATCGAGCGTGCTATCAAGAATGCAATGGGTAAGGATCAGAGTGAATATAAAAGCGTTACTTACGAGGGATACGGCCCTCATGGCGTAGCTGTGTTTGTGGACACCCTTACCGATAATACCACGCGTACTGTGGCAGATGTCCGCTCTATCTTCAATAAGTTCAGTGGCAACATGGGTACCACAGGCTCTCTTTCTTTCCTCTTTGACCACAAGTGTGTCTTTACATTCAAGAAGAGTGCCGACATGGATATGGATGATTTCATTCTGGAGATGATAGATTTCGGAGTGGAAGAAGAATATGACGAGGAATATGATGAGGAGAAAGACGAGACGACAATAACTATCTATGGTGAGCCTACAAGTTACAGCGAGATACAGAAGGCTCTGGAGGCCAAAGGCTTTGAGGATGTTGGCGGTGAGTTTACATATATTCCTAATGATCTGAAAGACGTAACTCCCGAGCAGCGCGAGACCATCAACAAGATGGTGGAGAAGTTAGAGGACTTCGACGACGTCCAGACTGTTTACACAAATATGAAGCCCGAAGAATAAATTGGATATACATGTTTCTCATCCATATGGATGGAAGGTATGGATAAGGAATAGCAGGTATCGGATGCGTATTTGTCATTCGGTGCCTGTTTTTGATGTAATACACAAATTCAATGTGAGTATGATTGTTAATCAATAATTCGCAGATTACGTAGTTAATGCTATAGTTAATTTTCTGGCCTATTAGACATTTTCTTGACAATATGTGCATTGTTGCAGAGAGTGAATAATAGTGTAAGGCAGAATGTAAAAGTATGCTAATAGATAAATATATTATAC